>WTIF01000241.1 GCA_011522845.1 Deltaproteobacteria bacterium | reverse complement strand
AATGAAATAGAGCGCAATCGGAATGATGACCAGTGTGGTCAGCGATAATTCCCAACTCCGATAAAGCATCAGGCCCAGCAGCAAAAATATCTGTGGGAAATCACGGAAAGGTCCGGTCACTCCAATATGTAGCGTATTCTGGAAGGTATTGAGGTCATTGGTGAATCGCGACATCAAGTCGCCAGTCTTGGAGCGAGAGTAGAAAGAGAAACTGAGTGTGAGCAGGTGATCAAAGAGATCCTGACGCAGTTTGGCCAACAACTTCTGAATTAGATGACCCAATCCATAGTTGTTCCCGAAGTGGAAGGCACCCTTGAAGAAAAAAATCAGAATCAGGCCAAAGCCCACCAGAAAAAATTGACTTAGTTCTGGTTTGTCACCGTAAGCAAGGGCGTCAACAATATCCTTGGCATAGTAGGCAGGCGCTGCGGAGAAGATATTGTAGCCACCCATGCAGATAATGCTGAAAAGAACCCAGCCCTTGAAGGGAGAGATCAGGCGCCACAAACGAAGATAAATGTTTTTGTGTGAGGGGGTCCAGGAACTCATGCAGCTTTGTTCAAAAATTTAGGAAATTTCCCAGGTAGTGCCGTCCTTGCTGTCCTGCAGTTCAATTCCTAGATCCTGCAGCCGTTGGCGAATCAGATCAGCTCGAGCAAAGTCTTTCTGCTGGCGGAAGTCACGACGTAGCTCTAACAACAAATTGATGGTCTGCTCAAGCAATTCTGGGTTGTGAGTGGTTGATGCAGTCTCCGGGAGCAGCCCTAGGACATCCCCAGCTAATTGTTGAAACAGGTTCAGTGCATCAGCGAACACCTCTGTTGCAGTATTTTCTTGCTGAAGCAGGCGGTGGACTTCATGGATCAATTCAAAGAGTACAGCAAGGGCTTGTGGTGTGGAGAAGTCATCGTCCATTGCCTCACAGAATCGCTCACGGTACTGTTGCAGATGCTGGCCAGTGGCAGCAAAATCTGTAGGAACCTTGCGCTGTAGGGTCCTAACGGTTTGTTGCAGGCGCTGTAGCGAAGTCTCTGCGCCTTGCAGGGCAGAATCACTGAAGTCCAGCACAGAGCCATAGTGTCCAGCAACAATGAAGTAGCGGAGCACCAATGGATCGTGCGTTTGAAATGCGTCTTCCAGTGTGATGAAATTTCCTAAAGATTTGGCCATCTTCTGCCCGTTGATCGTCAGGAGGTTGGCATGCAGCCAGTAGCGTGCGTAGTCATGACCAAGTGCTCTTGCCTGGGCCAGCTCACATTCATGATGGGGGAACTTGAGATCCATGCCGCCGCCATGAATGTCAAAGGCATTGCCCAAGTAGCGCATGCTCATCGCCACACATTCCGTATGCCATCCAGGAAATCCTTCCTGGCCCAGACAATCTCGCCAACGCATTAGATGGCCGGGTTCTGCATGCTTCCAGAGCGCAAAGTCCCGAGGATCTTTTTTCTCACTACGCACAGCTACACGAGTACCACTCAGCATGTCTTCTCCCTTGCGACCGGAGAGAGTGCCGTATTCGGAATCCTGAGAAACATCAAAGTAGATCGATCCGTTTCTTTCGTAGGCTTTCCCCTGAGCGAGTAACGTTTCGATCAACTGTAGTTGCTCTGGAATATGTCCTGTTGCCCGCGGTGAAATATCGGGTCTCTGAACCTGTAAACGGTCCATCATCGCAAAGTGTCGGCAGGTGTAGTGCTCTACAATCGCCATCGGCTGACGGTTGATTTCTCGGGCTTTTTGCTGAACTTTATCATCACCATCGTCTTCATCTCCAACCAAATGACCTACATCCGTAATATTTTGGATGTAGGTTACCGTGTAGCCACAGAACCGCAGGTAGCGTACGATTACATCGAAACTGACATAGGTCTTGGCATGACCTAGGTGAGGATCACCATAAACTGTGGGACCACAGACATAGAGACCGACGTGACCTGGCAGCACAGGTGTAAAGTCTTCTTTTTGTCTGCTCAGGCTGTTGGTGAGGCGAAGGGGCATGGGCTTGTTGCTAGAGTTTGCTACGGTCAAAAATCAGACAGTTTACCGCTGAGAACAGAAAGTTGTCAGGTTTTGTCGAAGGCAGGAATGGCACACAACGATCAGAGGGCTGATTTAGTAAGTTCGATCCATTTGGGATGGAGAAGCCAACTCTGTCCAGATGCCATCGTGTATCACCAAGCTTTGAATTTTTGGGAGGTGTGGCCTTGATGCTTTCCGGGTTGGTTATAGGCTGTATTTCCATATTTTCGCTATCGCTGTTCGCCTACTTCCTATGGCGAATGGTGATTTGGCAATCTCTCTCACCGGCTCTAGCGAGGGAACTTCGAGAAATTAGACTTACCTGGGTAGGAACTCTTGGGGGAGCGCATCCCATTCTTGTGTAGCATAGAAGTTAAGATCAGATTTTCCAGGCGTTCGTCTGCCTGCAAAATACGCAGGATTACGCCAAGGTCAGAGTAGCCCAGATGCTTTTGGAGAATTCGTTCGTAGAGTTGCTTGGTCTGTTCTGGTAACTCCTGACCACTCTGTGTCTCTGTGGCGACAATTTCCTGAGCAATCTGTGTCAGCAATTCAGGCTGTTCCTCGATCCGACGTCGGAAGGTGCCAAAAATTTCCTCTTTGAAAACATCAATCAGCAGTAAAGAAACCCGCTCTCCAGAATCGTTCTGATCCAATTCGAAATGCTCAATCAGTCGCTGTCGCAAATGCTCTAGAATTCGTCCCTGCAACAGGTTGCAGAGGAGATGTTTTAGCGTTTGTTCGTCATGTCCACTGGTCAGGTCGGATCGTTCCAGTGTCTGCAGACACTCTGAGAGTCCGCGTGTGTAGGGGCTTACTTGGCAAGTTGAAGAAGAATTGTCCGGAGGTTTGGCAGCTTCCAGATGGGGCATGTTTTCTTCCCCGTGCATCACCACTGTTGGTGCTTGGGTCTGTTCCCCTCTTGGAAAATTACAAGAGAGGAGAGACATGATTGTATGCAAAAATGGTTTTTCGTGGAGGAATCGTTGTACGCCTTCCACGAACCTTATGGTTGATGTGCAAAACTCATCTTCTCTAGCGATCCCCTTCCCAACTTGCAAGATTTACAGAAGTGATCGTTTTTTTCGAGAAGATTAAAGGTAGTGGCTACCGCGCAAGAAACTGGTATGTGACAGATAGAAATTGTGCGTTGGCTGGGTTGCAAAGCCCAGTAGCGGCCGAATTCTAAATACCTCCGAAACGTATACGGGTGGCTGCAAAGCTGGTTCCAAAGGAGGATGTATAGAAAAGTTACGAAATTTTGACTGATTTTCCGCTTGAAAGCGATTTTGCTTGAGCGCAACCTCACGCAGTCAACTGTTTTTTCATCACCGTCATGAGTTTCATATGGTGTACCTCTTTCTGCTAGCGATCCCAATTGTTGGACTGCTGGTCATCCGAGCGTTTTATCGCGATTTTGCAGGGCTGGGAGAATGGCTCTGGTTTCAGGATGAGTACGACGCAATCAGCCAGAGCATTGATCAGTTTGGCCAGTCAAGTTATTTGTATATCCAGGCCATCCACATCATCGGTGTAGTGGTCTGGTTTGCGGGGCTATTTTACATTGGAAGATTGTTCGTCTATCACAAGGAAGCTTCCCGTCGCCCAGAGCCGGAACGCAAGATCCTAGAAGAGCAATTTACGATCATGGAACGCCGCCTGTGGTACGCAATTACGTGGCCTGGGCTGTGCATCACGATGATTTTTGGTACGCTGATGTTGCTCTACATCGGCCTGCCGCCATGGATCCATTCCAAGCTGGGCTTGGTGGTTTTGCTGGTTGGTTATCACCTCTACTGTGGACGGCTAAGAAGACAACTGGAGGAAGGCACTTGCCGCTGGAACGGACGCCTGTTGCGTATGTTCAATGAGGTGCCCGCGCTTTTGCTGGTAGCGATCGTTTTCATCGTTGTGCTCAAAGATCTCTTGTCTTGGACGGTCCTGCTGATAATCTTAGTGTTGTTAGCAATCTCCATCTTGGTGACGATCAAATGGTATGCGCGCTATCGAAAGAGTGTAGCCCTTTGAGATGCTTCAGCGAAATACCGTTGTCCTCTCCCTACCGCAAACCCTAAAACACAATCTGATCATGAATTGGATCGTTCCAATGCGACGCCTGTTGGGAACTCTGCTGCTGGCTCTGCTACTCAGCAATTGCAGTGGTCTGTTTGAAAGTGAAGCTGAACGCCAACAGCGTCTGGCCCAACACTTCGAGCAGGGTATGCGCCTATTTGAGCAAAAAGAATACACAGGTGCAGTGGAATCCTTCCGACAAGTTCCTCCAGAGTCCGCGCTGTATAATCGCTCACTGGCCATGATCCGCCGTGTTCCTTACCAACGAGGGCGAGACGCCTACGAAGAGCAACGCTACGCGGATGCTAGTCGCCAGTTTCGTGCGGTTCCAGTTTCGGCATCTGAGTACGATTCAGCACAGAACTACCTGCGCGAAATTGAGATGATCCGTATCGAGCAGCAATACCGTGAATCTCGTGGAGATCGAAGACGTGAATTGCTCAGCCAGTTGGTGCAGAAGTCTCGTGAAAACTCAGATGCTAAACGCCTAGATGAATTGTTGGAACGCAGTCGCAAAGAAATGATGGGCTCGATGCCAGCTGAGCAACGAGCTTGGCTCGCCTGGTTCCGTGAGACAATGGAAGAAGAAACTTCGCGTACCGTCCGCCAGCAGATGCTGGAAGAGATGGTGCAGAATTTCGAGCAGTTTGCTGCTGAACCAACCACTCGGGCTGAAGCGATCGAATTGGTCGCCAGTCTCAAGCTCAGCCTACAATAATGTATTCCGGTCGGTTTTCTGCCGACCAGAAACCTACCATCTCGCTTTTCGCCATCTTTGAATTCAACGTGCATATCTCTCTTTCTCTCCGCTGCTTGCTGCTTGCCGGCGGCTGCCTACTCTCACTGAATACCTCCCTCTGGGCCCAGAGCAACTTCATCCCCCTGGAAAAGGGAGACTACAAAGAACTCGAAGAGCGCCCCACCTATGCTCCAGTTCTTGAAGTCGGTGGCTCCTATCGACTCCGCAATCGGCTGATTGATGCGAGCTCAGAGCCGGAAACTCCACCGGGCTTCCCAAATGCAGGAACGCTCTCCTTTGAACAGGATCTGAGGATTTTTTTGCGCTCAACTGCGCATCGTTCGGCTTCGATTCAGCTGGAGTTGGCTACAGCCCAAGCGCCCTTCAACAACGCTGACTTGCGTCCACCAGCGGAGCGCCCAAATGCTCCGGATTCTCAAGACGTTGATCTGGTTGCCCGTCAGGCCTATCTGGAGTTTCGTGCGAACCCTCGTGATCAGTTACGCGTTGGGAAGCAGGAACTTCGTCTCGGTGATCGTCGGGGCAAGGTCTTCAGTGGATTACTGACCGGTATCGCCCAACAATGCACAGCAGGTAGCTTTTGTTATGAAGCCGGTGCTCTGAAGCTGCAGGATGATACAGCAGACTGGCTGTACACCCTCTCCTTGGACTATCCACTTTTTTATGAGCTTGATGCAGCCGGGCATCCGGAGAATGTGATGCGTGTCGAAGTGTTCCGGATCATCTACACGGAGCGTGACATCCCACTTGGGCGCAACAACGCTCCTGGGTTTCGACTCAGCAACGGAGACTTGGATCGCTTGCGGGGTACCAGCTTTGCGAATACGAATAGCTGCTCATCCGAGTTGAAACGTCAGGCAGTCGTGGGAGGAAAGGATTGTACCCCGGTCTATTTCGATGCGACTAGTCAGGATTATTATGGGGTACGTTTCACATGGAACACTCCGAGTTGGCGATGGTATTCTGACCTGCTTGGCAACCAGGGGAATCGTGCCTACTACAGTTTAGGGCCGAATAACGACTATGGACAGTCACTGGGAAGTTACGCCGTAGCTGGAGTGGCAACGGAGCATGAACTGTCCTATCTCTGGGAAAATCATCAGGTGACCGGTCTATTCCTCTATGCCAGTGGTGACGAGCAGCTGGAAGATGGTGGGTCCATCGACAACACAGGCCAGAACTACCAACGAAGCATTCGTGTCTTTCACGAAATTGTTCCAGGCACCTACCGAGGCACAAACTTTTACTTCAACGGCGGTAGTCCAGATTGGAAGAGCGGAACCGGACTGGGCCACACGATTGCCAACACCCAAATGCTTGGTGCCCGCTATCGATTCACTGTTGAGGCCTCTGAGACATTCTATGAGGCGGGGTTCTACTACCTGGACCACGTGAATCCGGTGATGACAACATCAGGTGGAAAAGCTAGCCACATCGGCATTGAATGGGACAACACCTTCTCTTGGAAGTTGCGGGACTTTGTGACCTGGGACTTGGAACTGAATTTCTTCCGACAAGGAAAAGCCTTCCGCTACGACGACTACGAGCCTTCCGCAAGTGGAACAGGTTCTGTTACGCACTTCGCCAGCCGAGTCTACTATTCCTTCTGAATCAAAGCCGACAATGCGAGAAGTCAGCAAGCAACGAAATACACGCGAAACTAAAATCCAACTGACGATCAATCTGGATGGTAGCGGCAAAGTAAATGTCCGGTCTGGGATTGGCTATCTCGATCACATGCTGGAACAGTTGGCTTTCCACGGCTTGTTTGATCTGGAGCTTCAGTGTGAGGGAGATCTGGAGGTGGATTGTCACCACACGGTCGAGGACATCTCTCTGACCTTGGGGGCTGCAGTTTTAGAAGCACTGGGAGACAAGCAGGGGATCGTTCGCTACGGTCAGATGTATGTGCCGATGGACGAGACCTTGGTGCGTACTGTGCTGGACTTGAGTGGTCGGCCAGATTTTGTGTTTCAGGGAGAATTTCGCCAGCCAGCGATTGGTGCACTGGACACCCAGATGATCTCACACTTCTTCAAGTCCTTTGCGATTGCCTCGAAGACCACCCTCCACATGACAATCCTGTACGGTGAGAATGACCATCACAAGTG
>WTIF01000363.1 GCA_011522845.1 Deltaproteobacteria bacterium | reverse complement strand
TCGAAACTCTACTCTCTGTGACGCAGGCCCTGATCAGGGCAGAGGTATCCGATTGCTGCGAGAGGTATCCCAGTTTGAAATGGGCGTCTCTCGGAGACCAGCTTCTGTCGAGGGTTCACCGACTAAGAGAGGATCATTCATTCGATATGGATATAGATCTACATCCGGACAAGTACTGTCTGCCAGATCACCGTTGATCGTACAAGTTGGCAGCAGCACATGTTCAGGATCATCTGGCGGCCGAAAGTTCTCAAATTTTTTCGAGGCAGTTTTCATGTACTCCTGCCACAGACGTGCAGGAACGCTCCCCCCCGTGACTTTCAACATGGGTCGGTTATCATCATATCCCATCCAGACCCCTGTCACGAGCCCCGGGACAAAACCAACAAACCAAGCGTCTCTGTATTCAGACGTTGTTCCTGTTTTTCCTCCAATATCACTTGATGATCCGGACCAGTTCGCATTGCGCCCCGTTCCATAGAGAACAACACCGTTGAGCATGCTTCGCATTTGAAATGCCGTCCAATCACTCATTACCTGCGTGGATTTAGGAGTAGGCCTTGTGTAGAGCACTCGTCCCTGATTGTCTTCGATTTTTGTTATGAAACTGGGCCCCCAAAAGCGTCCCTCATCTAAAAAAGGCTGATAGGCAGCAACCAGCTGCAATAGGCTAGTTTCAGCACAACCTAAAGCTGCACAGAGTCCAACGGTGGGATTGATCTCAATCAGTAGTTTTTTGGCAAATTCTTTAAAATTCTTGTGATCAACCTGCTGAAGAACCTGCACCGCAACCGTATTGATGGACATCTCCAGTGCTTTAGCCAACGTCATCGTATCTGCTGTGTAGAGAACCCCGGTTGAACCAGTCAGTTCCCTTTCAAGACCAAATTTCCCATCATAATTGCCTGGAGCATAAAGATTCATGAATCCTTCTTCATCCTCCCACTCCAGGTTCAAAGGTTCATCACGCCAGACGGACGCTGGACTCAACCCATCTTCTAAAGCTAGCGCGTACACTAAGGGTTTGATCGCAGAGCCCGGCTGACGCACCGCTTGAGTTGCTCGATTAAACTGGGATTTGCGAAAGTCCCTCCCGCCCACCAAGGCTCTGACCTCTCCACTGGTAGGATCAATACTGATTAAGGCTACCTGTTCCTTACGCTTCTTAGAAAAATTATTGGCTACAGTCGATTCTGCTTGTCGCTGTAATTCCGTATCCAGAGTTGTATAGACCCGATAACCTCCGCCGTATACAAACGGCAACTGATGAGTATTCTGCATCTCAGAGACAACTTGTTGCGCAAAATAAGCCCCTGTTCCCTGAGATTTCGGAAGGCGAACACTAAGGGGTGCTTGACGAGCTTCCTCAATCTGCTCAGCAGGCAGCCAGTTCAAGCGCTCCAACTGCCGTAGCACTTGCAGTTGTCGGTCACGGGCTGATTCCAACCACTCAGATGGATATAATTCGCCTTCGGCAGAAGCATTGGTGGGGATTTTCAGATAGAATTCAGGTCGACGAATGATCCCAGCTAATAATGAAGATTCCGAGAGGGTCAATTCTGAAGATGACTTATTGAAGTAAACCTGAGATGCCTGCTCCACTCCATAGTTTCCATGTCCGAGATAGATCGTGTTCAGGTAGTTTTCGAGAATTTGGGATTTTGTCAGTCTTTGTTCAAGAGCTAGGGCTAGTAAGGCCTCTCGAACTTTTCTTTCCAAGGTTTTCTCAGGTGTCAGCAGCATCAACTTGATCATCTGCTGTGTCAAAGTGCTGGCTCCTTGTTTGTAGTCACCACTGCGCAGATTAACCCAAAGCGCTCCAAGAATACGAACTGGATCAATGCCAAGGTGTTGAAAGAAACGCGAGTCTTCAGCAGCTAGAATGCTTAGCCGAAGTGAGTGTGCGGGATGGTTGCCGGATACCTGAATCCGATTTTCAAGTCCACGGAGGGTATAGAAAGGGACACCGTTTCGATCATACAAAACGGTGTTAGAAGGGGAGCGAGCGATGGCAGTTTCAAACTCAGCTACAGACTCCTTGGCCATAGGAACCAAGATCGTATATGCCGCACCCAGTGCGCCCAGAGGTAATCCAATTAGCAGGATTCCCCAGAACAGCCATCGCATTCGATTTCATCAATCTCTGGACAATCCTAGAATACTCAACAGAGCGGTGAAGAGGTTCAAGATGTCCAAATAGAGAGCCAATGTTGCGGAGATATACTCGTCCGTCGCGTAGTTACGCATGATGTTTGATGTATCATAAAGAATGAATCCACTGAAGAGGATCACCCCAACACCCGACATCATGAAGTGCATCATTGGACTCTGGAACAGGAACATGTTCAACAGACTACCAATTACAACCGTGATCAACCCGACCATCAGGAATCCAGACATAAAGCTGAAATCCTTCTTGGAGAAAACCACATACATCGTCAAACCACCGAAGGTGATCGCAGTCAGCGCAAATGCCTGAGTTGCGATGCTGGGTCCAACGGCATAAAGCAGTGGCCCCAGGGTCAAACCTGAAACTGTCGTGAAGCTGAACAAAGCAATCATGTTCAGTCCAGGCTTATGACGAGCAAACTGGGCAAAGAAGATCAGGCCAATCATCAGAATAAACAATATCATTCTGTTGGAGGCAACAATCGGTAACAGTGGGCCTGTACCTAGGTATGCACCAATGGCTGCTGTTGCCATGGAGGCAGCCAGCAACGTGTATACTTTCTTGATGAACACCAGCCGATCTTCGAGCGAACCGGATTCAACCGTGACCCGACCGAAACTGGCTTCTTGTGCAGTGTTAAAATTTAGCATCAGTTTCCTTTTGGCTAAGGAGTAGCGAAAAAGTGGGAAACAATCCCGTTGAGATCTAACTCAAAATCTAGCGTATTTTCGTTTACTTGACAACCAAATCCGGTCCAAATCAGTACGAATTGGAGCGATATTTAGAATGTTGTGAAGCAATCAACGAAGCCAATGCAAGAAGTTGGGCACTTTTGGTCCGTCAAAAAAAGCAAAGTGCTCCCGATTTTCCTCATTCTCACGCAGCAAGAACGGCACCTGATTCTCGACAGCAGCATCATGATCCGTCATCGAATCCCCAATCATCAAACATTCCTCGGGTTCCATTTTCGTTTCTGCCAACATTTGTGCTAGCACCTTCGGCTTCGTGTGAGGTGCACCAAACACCTTGGAAAAGGGACTTTCTAAATCAATCGCTTTGAGAATATGCTCCATCTCATCCTGGGGGGTTCCTGTGACGATCATGTGTTGTTGATCATGGGGATTCGATTTCAGGAATTCACGAGCGCCTTCTATCCAAGGGCAGGCAATCACTCCTTCAATTACAGAATCTGCATAACGCTGACAATACTCCAAGGTCTCCTCTTCACTCAGTTCCTGATTAAGCAGTGTTCTAAAGTAATGAGGAATCTTGATGTGTCGCGAAACTCCGCCATGTAGCAAATGATACTCCCGGACGTACTTCCGAACATCCTCACCATATTCATAGAAAAGTTGATCAAAAGCCTCAGTCTTTAACGGTACAGAATCTTTAATAACGCCATCGAAATCCCAAAAAATCAGATTGTAGGCTTCTGGGGTGAATTCCATTCTTTTGCTCTTAGGGTTTAAAAGCCAAGATCTGACATAACCACGGCGTGGCCATGCTGTAATCGGCCCTTCGTCACGGATCGCTCCGTTTCCAAGGCGTGAATAAGTTCCAAGCCTGCTAATTTCTCACGTAATTTGGACGTTTATTGATGATGCTTACCAGAAAATCGTTGGGATCTTTCTCGTACACATAATCCTCCGCTGCAAACCGCTCATCCCAGATTGTCATGATGCCTTTCTCATTGCCTCCAGTTCCTGGATTTGCTTTTCTAGAGCAGTCAATGTCTTTTGAGAAGATTCTAACTTCTCTCGCAATTCGAGGACTACGCTCTCCGGAGCTTTGGCCAGAAATCCCTGGTTGTTGAGCTTTTGCTGACTTTTCTTGCAGAACTCCTCTTCCTTCTTGAGCTTTTTCTGCAAGGAGAGAATTTCCTCGCTCCAATCCACATCTCCAGCATCAATCAAGGCCAGGGTGTCCGAAAAGTAACTGCTCAGCGCAGCATCCTGATTACTGACATTGGGTTCCTTAGACTCGATCCTCAAGGAACTCAGTCGTGCCAATCTGAGGATCAAGTCCTTGTGCTCATTCAGTAATTCTGTGTGTTGTTTTGACTGCAAAGTAGCTGGAATCTGTTTGTCCATTCCAATCCGGGCTTTATCTCGTAATGCGCGTATCGTCGTAATGGCGTCTTTGATGTACTCGATGCTGGAATGACTTTCAGGATACTCATGCTGCTCAACAACTGTTGGCCAATCGCTACCGATCAACAACCTTGGCTGGTGGAATTCCTTCCACAGAGCCTCGGTTACAAAGGGAACAAACGGGTGTAACAAACGCAGGAGAGTCGTGAAGCTGTAAGCAAGTACCTGGTTATCAATTGCTGTACGCTCAGGTTTTTTATCGATCTCCAGATACCAGTCACAATATTCATTCCAGAAAAAGCTGCGGAGCTGATCAATCGCATCGGAGAGTCTGTATTGCTCCAACAACCTTTGGGTATCACTAACAATGTTTCGAATTTGATGTAGCAACCATCGGGATGTATCCCCTTCCACCTGCAATGGAGGTGTAACCGGAGTATGCTCTGGTAGGTTCATCAGGATGTAGCGTCCTGCATTCCAAAGCTTGTTGGCGAAGCGACGACAGCTTTCCAATTTTTCAGGATAAAGACGTAGATCCTGACCTGGTCCTGTTCCTACCAGCAACGCCAAGCGCAGTGCATCCGTACCGTAATCACGGATGCTCTCAAGCGGATCAATGCAAGTTGCTGGATCCGACTTCGACATCTTCTTCCCCTCTTTGGTTCGGACTAAACCATGAAGATATACAGTCTGGAACGGAACCTCTTCCACCATATAGGTGGTCATCAAGATCATCCGGGCCACCCAGAAGAAAAGGATATCATACCCCGTTTCCATCACCTGGGTTGGGTGGAATTTCTGATAATCTGGGCTTTGCTTTAGTAATTCTTTGAAAGAAATTGTACTATCCACTGCCTTTTCTGGATCCACCAAGGTGCTCCAGGTCCAAAGTGCTGAGGAAAACCAGGTATCTAACGTATCCTCATCCTGACTCCAGCCCTCCCCATTTGGGGCAACACCGATTTGAATTTCTGCAGAATCTCCTTCTCCTCGATACCACACAGGGATCCTGTGGCCCCACCAGATTTGCCGAGAAATGCACCAATCTCGAAGGTTTTCAACCCAGTGAAAATACGTATTGTTGAAGCGGTCCGGAACAATTTGAATGTCCCCTTCACGAACAACTGCGATAAGAATTTCTCGCAGGCTCCGCTTTTCTCCTTTCCAGGGGACTACTGGCTGATTGACATCAATGAACCACTGCTCACGAATCTGGGGTTCTATCGCTCCACCACCACGACTGTTGAAGGCTTTGCTGTTGACATAGTCTGCATCTGTATCGACGAGCAAACCCTTGGCTGCCAGCTTCTCAACAATTTTGGGTCTTGCTTCCTCAATGGGCATCCCTGCGAATTCTCCCGCATTTGCCAGCAAGCACCCCTGAAAATCGATAATTTGTTCTTTGTCCAGTTGGTGTCGCTCTGCGATCTCAAAATCCGTGTGATCGTGCCATGGAGTGATCGTCATCACTCCCGTTCCAAAGGATGGATCCACGACAGAGTCCTTGATGATCGTAGCCTCAACAGGCCCATTGATCCATTCACATTCAAAGGTATCCCCGTGGTTGAACTCTGAGTAACGCTCATCATCCGGATGCATCACGACATACTTGTCGCCAAATTTTGTCTCTGGACGAACTGTTCCAATTTGGAAAGGCCCATACTGAAAGGTATAGAAGGGAGATGCGACTTCCTTGCGGTCCACTTCATCGTCTGAGACATTGGTTTGTAGCTTGGGATCCCAGTTAACGATGCGATGTCCACGATAGATCAGTCCATCTGCATACATCTGCGAGAAGGTTTCATTGACACATCGGTTCAGTTGAGGATCCATCGTGTAGCGGTCCCTGGACCAATCACAACTGGAACCCATCGCGCGTACTTGATTTTTGATCGTATCCCTTGAATCCACCACGTAGTCTGCGATCCGCCGCAAGACTTCTTCCCTGCCCAACTCTTTTCTTGGGTCGGTAATTCCTTCTTCTCGCTGAATTTTCTGTAAAACCACATTTTCAGTGGCGATCGCGGCGTGGTCTGTGCCGGGTACCCAGAGTGCTTCGTAACCACGCATCCGATGCCAGCGAATCAGAATATCTTCCAGTGCCAACATGACCGCATGCCCCACATGCAGTTGACCCGTGGCATTGGGAGGAGGCATGGAGATGGTGAAGCCGGGCTTATCGGATTGAGCATCCGCTCGGAACCAACCACCTTCCTCCCACTGTTGATAGAGGTCGGTTTCAAATTCCTGGGGGTTATACGTCTTGGAAAGAGATGTCATGGCCATTTGAATGACGAGGTTGGTAGAAATTCAACAATCATTTACAGTCAGCGTTCAATCAGAGCAGGTGTTCGAGGCCATAGAAGAGTTGCTGAGTTCCGATTACTTTTCGGCAAGCGAGGCAAACGCCGGGCATGAAGGATTCCCGGTGAATCGAATCATGTCGAATGGTCAGTGTTTCTCCAGTTCCCCCAAAGATTACTTCTTGGTGGGCAACCAGCCCTGGCAATCTCAGAGAATGAACCCGGACTCCATGTACTTCTGATCCCCGAGCACCTTCAAACAACTCCTTCTCTTCCACCAGAGCCTTTGGGATTTCTTGACGGGCTTCAGCGATTAGCTGTGCGGTCTTGACTGCGGTTCCTGAGGGAGCATCCGCTTTTCGATTATGGTGGAGTTCAATCACCTCTACATCGGGGAGATACTTAGCAGCGTCCTGCGCATATTTCATCAATAGTACAGCCC
>WTIF01000238.1 GCA_011522845.1 Deltaproteobacteria bacterium | reverse complement strand
CTGTTTCCTCTCAAGTATGGCTGTAATCCACATCAGCAACCAGCAGCCCTGCTATCAACGAGGCAATCTCTGTTACCGTTTGAGGTGCTTAATGGCCGACCAGGCTACATCAACCTCCTGGATGCCCTGAACGCCTGGCAGTTGGTTTGGGAGTTGGATCAGTCCCTGGACCTGCCCGCTGCAGCTTCCTTCAAGCATGTGAGTCCAGCAGGAGCCTCTGTTAGCGCTCCACTCAGCGATGTTCTTGAGGAAGTCTATGACTGCCAGGGTAAGGACCTGAGCGAGCTGGCTGTAGCTTATCTACGGGCACGGGGTGCCGATCCCTTATCGTCCTTTGGTGATTTCATCGCACTGAGCCGCAAGGTCGACCTTTCGACGGCAAAGATCATTCGTACCCAGGTTTCTGATGGACTGATTGCGCCAGCGTTTGAGCCAGAGGCCTTGGAAATCCTGAAAGCCAAAAAGGGTGGTAGTTATGTGGTCTTACAGGCTGATCCTGAATATACAGCCCCGGATGAGGAATTTCGTGAAATCTATGGGGTGGTCTTTCAACAACAGCGAAATAATCTGCTGCTGAACGCTGAGAACTTACTGGGGGAGCTCGTTACTGAGAACAAGAGCCTACCCACCAACGCTCAACGCGATCTGGTGCTTGCTGCGATCACACTGAAGTACACGCAGTCCAATTCGGTTGGTTATGCACTGGATGGACAGATGATTGGCATTGGAGCAGGCCAGCAGAGCCGTATTGACTGTACGAAGCTTGCTGGACGCAAGGCTGATCTCTGGTTCCTGCGGCAACATCCCAAGGTGCGGTACCTACCCTTTGCGGATGGAGTGAAAGCAGTGGACCGTACAAATGCGCGAGTAGCCTATATTGAAGGGGAAATGACGCCACCAGAAAAACAAGCATGGCTCCAGCTCTTCCATCAACCTCCCCCCTTGCTGGATTCTGAGCAAAAACAGGAATGGCTCACTCAGCTCCAGGGGGTGGCTCTCGCTTCTGATGCTTTCTTCCCTTTCCGAGACAACTTGGATCAGGCCTCTCGGCATGGTGTGCAGTATGTGGTACAGCCAGGAGGAAGCAACCGGGACGAGCAGGTCATCACAGCCGCCAATGAGTATGGCATGACCATGGCCTTCTCCAAGATTCGGCTCTTCCACCATTGAGTTGTAGCGAATTCAGCAGATATCCAGAAAGCTCTGGAGGCGAGAGTTGGGCTGCAAACGGTCGATGGCTCGGGTAGCTGCCACATAGATCATATTGACCTCTTCGGTGGCGAGTTCTTCCCGTGGCAAGGGACGTCCTTCACGTACCAGAACCGGGAAGTCATCTGCCAGAAATACTTGGGCAAACTCCAACCCTTTGGCCTTGTGCACTGTAGAGAAAAGCACTTCGGCCTCCTCCTGGGCAACTGACTGTTCCAACATTTCCTCGACCAGCTCAGGGATCATCCCCTGGTGTTTTTCCACCAACCGGCAACGCCCAAGCCATTCAAAGTCCTCCACTTGAGTGGCGTAGTCTCTCAGGGCTTCATAGGAACTGAAGGTCTTCAGATAAGGATCTCGTACTTCTTTCTTGCGTCCTTCAAATAACTTCCAGGTTTCCGTGATCACAGGTAGCTGATAGCCCTGTACACCCCCAACAAAGCCAAACTTGCGTAGTCCCAGATATTGAGTGGCCTGGTCGAAAAGAGCTGCGTTCGTGCGTGCCAGGTAGGCAAAAGGGCTGCCTTGCACTCTACCAAGTTGATCAGTTTTCTCTGCACCTCGGATGGCATTCGATTCTGCTTTGAACTGACGCAGTACACTGGTCGCAGCCTGGGCGATGGTAGGGCCAAAGCGAAAGGACTGGGTCAGGTAACGCGTAGCGTTCACGGGTACTTTGGAGAGCACATCGATAGCTCCCCGAAACTGATAGATGGCCTGATGCGGATCTCCCACCATGATCTTGGCACAAGTCTGTTGCAGCAGTAATTGAGCTGTTACAGGGTTCGTGTCCTGCGCTTCATCCAGCAGAATAATGTGGTAGGGCAGCTCAGGTTTTGAAAGCTGAAAAAGCTTGAGGTAGCCATCATGCAGCATCGGTACTTCGTGCTGTGGATCACTCATGCGCACCCACAACTCACGTGCTTGTTGCACGAAATCCGGCAAATGCTTAGGACCAAAGTGAGTCCGAGCGATGGTTGGCACATGGGCGCTATGGAGTCGAGGATCGGCCGATACAAGAAAATTCTGCAAAGTATCAATCACGAAGCGAGCAACCTCGTGCTGGTCCAAGTTCAACCAGTCCATCACTTGGTTGGCGCGTATCTGATTAACGAGCTTGTGCCGAAATCGAAGCCCTTCACTACGCCAGGCCAACGAGTGGATTGTGCGACAGTGCACGTTTGTCGGAAAACGCTGCTCAGCCTCCTGCTGGACAGACTTGTTGAAGGCCACATAAAGCAGCCTGAGGCTCGGGCGGGCTCGGGCGAATTGTTCAAGGACAGTGGTTTTGCCAGTTCCCGCAAAGGCCACCACTTTCAGGATCTCTCCGTGGCGTAAGGGAAAATCGACAATGTCCCGCTGTTCGGCGGTGAGTTCCATGCAGATTGAGCTTAGGAAGGCGTGACTGGCAGAGGAAACTTTGAAAAGCTTTACAGGCTAGCAGAAGAGAGCGGAGGTGCGAGTGAAAAACGACAGAAGCGGATTAGACGGGGTTTACTCTTCGACCGGCAGGATGATCAATTCTACCCGATTGTTGAGAACACGCTGAATTTCGGAGTCATTGCGGAAACGCGGACGATTGGCCCCAAAGGCCTTAGCCGTCACCTTATCCGCTTCCAGGCCCGTTTCGATCAAGAATCTTGCAACTCGAGCCGCACGAGCACCAGACAGTTCCCAGCCTGAAGACCATTTTGTCAGCGGGGTGTTGTCGGTGTGGCCTTCAATCTGGATAGGATTCGGTAGTAGGAAGAGCAATTGGGCAAAGCGCTGAAGTTCTTTACGGGCATCCGCTGTCAATTCACTGGATTCTGGCTCGAAGAAGGCCTGGGCACTGAAGGAGACAACTACGCCTCGAGATTCTGCCGTTACGTTGGTGCTGTCGCCCAGCTCAGTATTTTCAACATTCTTGGAGATTTGCTCCACCACGGAGTCATTACCCTCCTCCATGAATGGAGTACCCGCCGGCAAGGGCTTAAAGCTTTCAGCAACACTCTTGAACTTCTCAATCTCATACTTGCACATTGAGAAGAGCAGAATGAAGAAGCACAGCAGTAAGGTAACCAGATCTCCATACGTAAAAATCCAGCCATCCTTGAACTCCTCACAGACCGGACAATCTTCTTCATCAATTGGAATACCCATGCAGTTCGTATCCGTTGGTTTAGGGAATCAGCGCTGCATGTCTTCAGGCATCAGCAGGATCTCAACACGACGGTTGAGCGAGCGCTTGTAAGCTGTGTCGCCGAAGAAGCGTGGACGGGAATCACCGAAACCAGCTACTTGAATCCGCTTGGTTGGAATTCCCTTCGATTCCAAATAGGTCGCAATCGCGCTGGCCCGGCCTATCGACATTTCCCAGTTGGATGGGAAGCGATCATTGACATCAGTCGGATCCGTATGTCCTGAAATCAGGATGTCGTTGGGCAACGGACCAATTGTTGGTAACATTTTGTCAATAGTCTCCTTGACTTCTCGGCTCAACTCGATGGACCCCTGGGCAAAGGCGACATTTCGGCTGAAGGAGACTTCAACTCCTTCTTTTCCTGCACTCACATTCACACTGTCAGGCATATCCATCTTTTCCAACTCCTGAGCCGCATGCTCTAAATTGGAAGATCGCCCACTGAAAAGAAACGGGCTTCCTGGCGGAAGCGAACGGAAACTATCAGAGATTTGCTTGAGCTTGTGATCGTCGATCTTGCAGAGTGAGAAGAGCAGGATGAAGAAGCACAGCAGTAGGGTGACCAGATCTCCATACGTAAAAATCCAACCGTCTTTAAACTCTTCACATACCGGGCAATCGTCGGAATCGATGATTTGTCCCATGCATTCTCCAACTTGGGGTAGTCAGCGAGATCAGCCTTCGCCACCGCCTTGGTTTTCAAACTTCAGCGCTTCGTACATTGCCTTCTTGTCGGGTGGAAGGTAGTTCATCAAGTCAGACTCGATGAAATCTGGTCGCTCACCACGCTCAATGTACAACACACCGTCTTTGATCATCTCCATCAGCGTTTTGTACTCAGCATTGTAGATATCGAGTTTGCCTTTACACGGGTTGAAGATGACGTTAGCGAAGAGCGATCCATAAAATGTTGTAATCAGAGCAACCGCCATCGCAGGACCAATTGCAGAAGGGTCATCCAGGTTCTGGAGCAGAAGGACTAAGCCGACGAGTGTTCCCAACATCCCCCAAGCAGGGCAGAGAGAGCCCATTGTCCCAAGTACCGCTGCTTCACTGTCCTTACCCGCCATGGTGAATTTCATTTCGTGGGACAGCATGTCGACAATTGCCTGCCGGTCGACGCGGTCCACTACCAATCGCAACCCGCTGCGCAAATACAGATTTTCAATACTGGGCAGAGCATCTTCGATCGCAAGAATATTTTTTCTGGCAATTTTGGCAACATCGACAATCAAGGTTAGAGTCTCTACCAACTGCACATCATTAGGCTTCCAAGTTTTCCCAATGCTCTTGCCAAAAGTCTTTGCTTCATCCATCGGGTGGAGGATGAAGGTGGAGGCAATCGTTCCTCCAAAAACGATCAACAGCGAGGGCACGTCAACGAAGTAGCCTAACTTGCCGATGTCCAGGCTGAAGTTGACAAAGTCAAAGGTCATTGCGACCACCAGCAACAACCAGGCGAGGATGTTACCGATTAGGGTTCCCTGTTCCATGAAGCGATACTCCTACGAGTCTAGGGAGGTTGGGTGTGCGGCAGCCCTCAGGGCTTCCAACTCAGTCTCAAAGTTTCCAGAAAGAATCGGGAAGCGACACCATGTTTTTGGATCCAGATTTTCTTCGTCCAAATGAAAGGACGGTGCCAGACGCTCTCGTTTCCATTGGTTGCGACACCAGAGACGGAAAAAGCGCTCTGTGTAATGTGCTAGCTGAACCGGCGAAATCTCCGAAAAACGCTCCTGCAGATCTTGCCAAATTTCCAGTGGCCAGCGGTGTTCTCGAATTGCCGCACGCTCAATTGCATCCAGCACATGATAGGGCATCAGATCATCTTCATCTGACTGTGCTGCAGCAAGTGGTCGTAATTCTGCTGTCGGTTCCTGTTCGTTCACACAATGCAAAAAGGGTAGCGGGCCGATCGTTGGCAATCCTTCTTTTTCTAACCAACGCAACCATTCGCGCAGGTAGGCTTTGTCTATGCCCCCAAGCGGGCTAAGTCCTCCTGCAGTATCTCCATCCATAGTTGCATAACCCACGGCAGCCTCACTCCGATTACTAGTGGATAACAGCAGTGCACCGTGAAGATTCGTCAGAAACCAAGCTCCTGGAGACCGGACCCGGGCCTGAATGTTCTGCAAGGCCAAATCATCTTGCTGCCAGTCCAGCGGTCGCTCCAGTTGCTGCTCCATCCAACCACGGTGTTGATCCAGCAAGGGTTGGATATCGTATTCGAAGTGTCGGGCACCGACCGATTCACAGACTGTGCGTGCAGCAGACCGTGTAGTTGCTGAAGAATTCTCACTTGACTGGTAGATGGTTAGCAATAAGCGTGACATCAACTCTGTGAGTGAAATATCGGCTGGTAGGTCCATTGACCAGAGCCTTGTCAGGTATTCGATCAGCTTGGCACGGCCCATTTCTTCATCAGCAAGACGCAACATCAGGTAAACCAATACCACCAGACTGGAAGAATCCGCACCACCACTGGCTGAAACCACAAAACCACGACTGCGACTCTTGCGTAGATAGTCCCACAGTCCGAGACTCACTGCGTGAGTAAATTCCTCATGCTTACTCGGAGATGGCGCCAATGGCTTCGCTGTAGATTTCAGAGAAATGGGTAAAGATTTCCAGGAAAACGGGCAGAAAATGCAGTGAGGTGAGGGCTCTGATGTAGCCCGAACGGGTAGCTTGCTACGATCCAGACGTGTCAGGCGCAGATCGACAATTGCCGTCGTCATCTGGAATTCTGTGAAGGAAAAGTAACGACCGGAGGCTACCATGCCCTGCCGACCATGAGCAATCAAAGTGCTGCCTTCGTAGATGATTCTGCCGGCCTCATTTCCCAGCAGATTGGCATAGAGGTAAGTCGTAGCCGTCGAACGGGCGGACTCTGTAACCAATTGCTGACGCAACTGAATCTTGCCAAAACTGAATGGACTGGCGCTTGGATTGAGGATCAGATCCACATCCTGAGAAGCCAGTCGTTGAGCCGGGCGGGAGGTGCCCCAAGCGTCTTCACAGATTTCCATCCCAACTCGCACACCCCCCAGATCAAAGCAGATATCTCCAAACGGCACTTGCAGACCATCCCGCTCCAGCAGTTCCTGCTTGCCTGGCATCCAAGGCTGAAACCAGCGTGGCTCATAAAACAAGTCGTGCTGAGGCAACGTCTGCTTACAGGCTAGCCCCACCAACTGCTGTTGCGCCAGTACTGCTGCTGCATTGTAAGTCTGCTTGCGAACACGCAACGGCACCCCAAGGACAACGATCATCTTGTTGGTGAGTGGTAGCAGTGACAACAGTTGCTCCCAAGCATACTCATGCAGTTGTTCCGCATGAAAAACATCTTCGCAACCATATCCTGTCAAACAAAGCTCTGGTAACAGTAGCAGTTGCACTTCTTGCTGACGTGCCTGTTCAATTGCCTGACGAATGCGGCGAAGATTACCAGGCCAGTCTAGTGGGGTTTGATTTAGTGTTGCGGCAGCAACTCGGAGTTTCATGACTGCTTCCAAGCGAGAAGATAGTAGGTGAATAAAATCAGTAGATCAGATCTCGCTTGGGTCAGCAAGTATCACCTTTTCAGAGGCGCTAGATCGAGCAGATTGGGATTTGAAAACATCAAGAAGAAGCCAGGGAGTTTGGCCATGCCTCACTACACCAGCGAAGTTCTACAGCAGCCTCATCCAATAAGGCTGCTAGGGGAACGGAGGGCTTGTGTAGACAGACTCGGATGTACTCAAGTTTTGGGAATTCCGCGCGGAGACGTTCAACAATCGCATCGGCTAGTGACTCCAGCAGCTTGAATCTACGCTGTTCACAAAGCTCACGGATTTGTTCACAAAGCTCTGCATAAGATACCGTGTGCGACAATTCATCAGTCCAAGGTTCTGATGGCGGATGGTACGCGCACTCTAAGTCCAGTACAAAGCGTTGTCCCAAGGTGGCTTCTTCTGGCAGTACCCCGTGATGGGCATGGAAGCGTAGTTGTTGAAGACGAATCCAGAAGCACTTGGAAGCAGTTGGAGATGGCATAATTACAGGGACGATTCTGGTTGCAGATTTGGGCAGGGACGGATACCTTTCACTGGTTTACAAACTCCAATAATCTTCAGAAAGACACAGGATGGCGTTACTGGAAGGTCGAAGAATTGCCCTGGTTCACGATTGGTTGACCGGTATGCGTGGCGGAGAGAAGTGCCTAGAAGTGTTCTGTGAACTTTTTCCCCAGGCAGACCTCTACACGCTTGTGCATCAGGCAGGCAGCGTCTCATCTACAATTGCGGAGATGCCGATCTACACATCTTTTCTGCAGCACATTCCTGGAGGCATCAAGCACTACCGCTACTTTTTGCCACTCTTTCCAACAGCGATTGAGGCTTTTGACCTCAGCGACTACGATGTCATTATCAGTTCAAGTCATTGTGCTGCCAAGGGTGTTCGCGTAGGACCCAACACCTATCACTTGTCCTACGTGCACGCACCCATGCGCTACATCTGGGACTCTTTCGACCTCTACTTCCGGCGAATGCAAACCTCTCGCTTACAGCGCCTCGGTGGAGAAGCAATGCGGCCTTATCTGCGAGAATGGGACAAGTCTAGCGCCAAGCGAGTACACACTTTTCTCTGCAACAGTCGTAACATTCGTCAAAAAATTCTGGAATATTACGACCGCGAATCTCAAGTCGTCTATCCACCTGTTGATCTAGAAGCCTTTGTACCGCAAGGGCCGGTGAGCAAACAGGACTATTACCTGATGGTTGGGGCCTTCGCACCAAACAAGCGGGTTGACTTGGCAATTGAAGCCTTCAACCGTTTGGGACTACCCTTGAAAATTGTTGGTACAGGTCAGGATCAGGAATACTGCCAATCCATTGCCGAACCAAATATCGAGTTCCTGGGAGACCGGGCCTCTCACGAACTTCCAGCGCTTTATCAGCAGGCACGAGCTTTTGTTTTTCCAGGGATTGACGACTTTGGCATCACACCTTTGGAAGCTCAGGCAGCGGGTACTCCAGTGCTGGCGTTTGCAGGTGGCGGTGCCCTGGAGACTGTTAACGAACAGACTGGCATTTTTTTCAAGGAAGCCCGTGTTGATGCCCTCTGTGCCGCAATTGAGCAAATGGAGCAGACGTGGAAGGACTTCGATCCAGCGCAGCTGCGCAAGCAGACCCAACGATTCGGTCGTGACCGCTTCGCTCGCCAGATTGCCAATGCTGTGCAATATGGCTATCGTCAGTGGCGCGTTGATCCTGGCCCCGAATCATCGGGTCCCGTAGACATTCCTGAAGACGAAGAGATTCCATCAACAGCAGCTGTGCAGGAAGCTTCTTCCTGATTTCTCGCCGTTGTTTCTGAGCACAGGCAACGTTCATGTCTTTTCTAAAAGCCCCTTGGCTGACCATCCTGATCCTTCTCGCTATCGGCGCTTGTCAGCAGTCTCCTCGTTCCCTGCTCTATCCCACCATGCAACAGCAGCAAATTGATTATCTCTGTCGAGTTGTCTATGAAAGAGAATTTCGACGCAATGCTGGCTGGGAAGAAAGTGCTCCGGAGTTTCTTTTCATTTCTGAAGAGCGAGTCACTTATCATTTTACTACAGGACAGTCGACAACCATTGTTCGGCATCCAGAATTGATTGTACCTCCTGGCACCTATCCTTGCCCATAAAATACTAAATCGACCATGACTGATCCTGCCGCTTCCTCCGAGCTATCTCAACAGTATTACCGTGAAGGATTCGAACTGCTGAAGTTAGAGCACTTTGTCGAATCTCTCGAAAAATTTGGTAAATCTGCCGAATTGCGCAACAAGACCACACCCGATATGTATCGCAACCAGGGTTGGTGCCTGTTTCGCTTGGCCGAACAGGACGCCTTTGTGCTGGAGTGGAAAAGCGCAGAAGAGAAATTTCAGCAGGCAAAGCGCTTTTACGAGAGAGCTATCGCAGGCTTTCTGCAGATGAAACAACAAGACCAGTCAGAATCTTTCAGCCAACGCCTCAAGCTACGCATGTCCGATTGTCGACGCCGGATTGCTCAGATCAGTGGCTATCTAGAATTTTTCACACGCCGGAAAGCCTGGGTTGCCGTCAATGGAGATATTTCTGTCAAGGAATCTTCGATTACCATTGAAGCCAAACGAACTTCGGATCGGCTGGTTGGGCAGTCCATGGAGCAAGTCAAGCGGGTTCAAGATGCCATGAATAGCCTGATGGGGCGCTTCCTCAAGGAGCCCACTCCGAACAAAGCCCCTGCGGAAGAAGCTTCAGAAACATCCGAAGAAGCCGACAAGTCAGTCGGAGCAACCGAATCCCAGCGTGCCTGAAACCCCAGACACCTGGACAATTGAAGCCGTTTTGCGTTGGACCACGGGCTACTTCCGTGAAAAACAACTGGCTACTGCACGATTGGATGCAGAGTTGCTACTTGCCCATGTACTGGGGCATGAGCGCCTGCAACTGTATTTGCAAGCTGATCGGCCTCTGACGGAATCAGAACGAGCGGACTATCGACAAATAGTTCGTGAGCGTGGCCAGGGGTGCCCTGTTGCCTATCTCCTAGGCTACCGAGATTTTTGGTCTCTTCGACTGCGTGTTGCTCCAGGCGTTCTCATTCCACGTTCTGACACAGAAACGCTGATCGAAGCCGCGCTCAATCACCTTCCCCAACACCCTCTACGACTACTGGAACTTGGCACAGGTACTGGGGCCATCCCGTTGTCACTCTGTGCAGAACGCACACAACTGGATTGGCTTTGTCTGGAGCAAAGCACGACCGCACTCCAAGTGGCTCAGCAAAATTGTAAGGAACACCTACTGCTCCTTAAACCACGTCAGAATCGGTTACAATTACTCCAGTCCAACGGTTTTGCAACTATATCTACGGCCCATCAGTTTGACGCACTTCTAAGCAACCCTCCCTACATTCGAACTACAGAGATTACGAGGTTGAGTCCTGAAGTCAGCCAATTTGAACCACATCTGGCGCTGGATGGCGGTGAAGACGGTCTTTTCTGGTATCGGGAATTTCTCCAGCAGGGTCCTCGTCTGCTACGACCCGGAGGTTTGCTGATTGTCGAGATTGGATACGATCAACAACCGACTTTGACCAGGATCATCAAAGAAACTGAGGCGTGGAACTTGGTTGAATTTTGCCAGGACTTGCAAGGTCATCCACGAGTTCTCGTGGCACAATTACGAGTGAAATGAGGGAAAGGCAGGATGGAGCCGCACAGTTGTGCGACTCCTGGAGAGATAGAATCAGCGCTGGCTGATCTGTTGATACGAACGCTGTGTTGGACCTGTGTAGATCTGTCGAGGTCGCCCAATCTTGGCATCACTATTGTGCATTTCGATCCAGTGCGCGATCCAGCCCGGCATTCGCCCCATCGCAAATAGGACAGTGAACATATCAATCGGGAAGCCCATCGCCTTGTAGATGATCCCGCTATAGAAGTCGACGTTTGGATAGAGTTTACGCTCAACGAAGTATTCGTCTTGTAATGCAGCCTCCTCCAGTTGCTTGGCAATATCTAGCAAGGGATCCTGCACTCCAACAACTTTGAGGACCTCATCAGCGTAGCGCTTGATGATCTTGGCTCGCGGATCAAAATTGCGGTAGACCCGGTGACCAAAACCCATCAGGCGGAAGTTTGAATTCTTGTCCTTGGCAAGATTCACAAATTTCTGCACATCACCGCCATCATTCTGAATCTGCATCAGCATTTCCAGCACGGCTTGATTTGCCCCACCATGCAGTGGCCCCCAGAGCGCAGCAATTCCGGATGAAATCGAAGCAAACAGATTGGCTTGGCTACTACCTACCAAGCGTACTGTTGATGTTGAACAGTTCTGTTCGTGATCAGCGTGTAAAATGAAGAGTACGTTGAGCGCCTTGGCAAACACCTCAGGAACTTCGTAGTCTCCAGCTGGTACGCTGAACATCATGTTCAAGAAATTGGCGCAGTAATCGAGGTGATTCTTTGGATAGACAAAGGGTTGACCAATATTTTTCTTGTAGGACCAAGCAGCAATCGTAGGCAACTTGCCCACGAGTCGCCAAACTGCAAGATCGACCGCACTCTGATCACGATGGCTGAAGTCATCGTAGAAGGTGGAGAGCGCACAAACGATGCAGGAGAGAATCGCCATCGGGTGAGCATCCTTTGGAAATGCCTCATAAATGTGGCGCAAATCCTCATGAAGCATCGTGTGCATCGTGATGTTACGTCGAAACTCTTCCAATTGTTCAACTGTTGGCAAATCGCCATAAATCAAGAGGTAGCTCACCTCCAGAAAATTGGAATGTTCCGCTAGTTCCTCTATGGAGTAACCCCGATAACGCAGAATTCCCTCTTCACCATCCAGAAAAGTGATCGCACTGGTGCACGCACCTGTGTTCACATAGCCTGGATCCAGCGTGATTGTCTTGGACTGCGCGCGCAGTTTACTGATGTCCAGTCCTAATTCACCCTCACTGCCTTCCACAATCGGTAAATCTACTGACTTACCTCTGATATCAATCCGTGCATTGTCACTCATGCGAATCCTTTCATTCGATGCAATCGTGTTGAAAATAGGTTTGCAGCACAACCCCGTCAGGAGTCGGTTGGTTCCTCGTCCCGCCAGTAGGGCAACCGATGACGCAGTCGATAGAGCACCAGAAAATAGGCGCAAAGCAATCCGAGAAAGGACCAACCGTGATACTCTGCTGGGAAGATCGCCTTAGCCAATTCACCTAGTGCCAAAGTAGGTACGAACAGTACAATCAGCGCAAAAAGCCCGCGGTAGATCCCATCAACCAGTTCGTCCAACCAAGCTTTCATAATTATTTCTTACAGAAAGTAACAAGCAACTATTTGAAAAATAGAAAGGAACGGTAAGGAAGATACCAACAACAGTCAATTCTTCCTCATAAAGATAGAAGGGATTATTTTGATTCGTTTGATAGAGACAGGCGACTGGAAAAGCCGAACTTTCGTTGAGGACGTGGATCTTTCCAGGCAGTCAGGAAGAGGGAATCGGGGGAACCATTGGGACTCCCTTGCAGAACAAACTGGCGGCTCACTACCTCGGCGACTTCGGTACTGCCTCTTTCGATGCCGAGCACCTTCAACTGTCGCTCCAACTTGGTCAGCCCAACTGTAGTCAGCCACTGCTTGAGAGCAACCAAATCCTCTGGCTGTACCACAAACGTCGCTTGCTCTGCTGAGAAGGGATCTGCCATCTTGCCGCCCCAAAATGGGGTCACACAACCCCAGCCAGCCAGTGCTTCAGTAGGAAGTTTCTTCAGTAGCCCCAAGTGGAGAGAGGGTGAGGCAGAGGTGTCTGAATCCACTGCTCAGTAGAGGCAGACAAAATGTTGACCAGCCTTCCAGCCGTGTTGCTGCAAATGTAGGGTCAGAGGTCCTTGATCTTGTAGAACAGCCAGAAACAGTCGCTCATCCTGAGCCAAAATTGGTAGCGGTCGCTTGAGCAACTCATCGGGACCCGTGAAGGTAGACAATTCCAGTTTGGAAAGCGGCAGGCAAAGGCGAATGATTTCTTGCAGATCCCCTTCACTACACAAGTGAATACGCTGGCAACCTTGATGTTCGAGTGCAGTGAAATGCTGGAGGATGAGGGTTTTGAGTTCCTGAAACGAATGCATCGTTCGCCGCAGGTAATTCATCGTCAAGCGACTTTTCTCTCGGAAGCCTTCTGGTGTCAGGAAGTAGGCCCAGCGCCGTGCACTGACTTGGCGAGCACGGACCCAACCCTTATGAAGCACTGTTTGTAGGAAGGCGTTGGTCAATCCCAAGGAAAGCCCAAGTTCTTGGGCCAATTGGCGCTGACTGATGCGCTCATTGCCATCAACAGCCTCGAAGAGCGAGAGTGTGCGTTGTTCTTCTTGATTCATTAATCCGCATATTTGTAGCTGGTTCAATCTCTGAACAATGAGGATGCAAGGGCTAGGCTAAGGTGCAGGCAGTGTCTGGAAAGTTTCGAATGAATCGCTCTGCTCTAGAGGTTCCCAGGTGCCATCTCCCAGCTGACGCACGCAAGCTAGATAGGAACCATAAGGGCAAGAGTTACTCCACTCCTCAGGGCCAATCAGGCTGAGTACATGATTGTTAGACTGGGCAGCTTCGTAGAGATGGTAGGGCTGCAGCAACACCGGCGTGAACCGGTACTGCGCCTTGGCGATCTGTTCTGCGAGTCGCACACGCGCTTCAATCTCCTGGGCTTGCCGCAGTAATAATTGTGCCTGTTCCTGAAGTCGATCAATCTGCTCCTGTGCATGATGATTCATTGCCTCCAGTGCTTCACTGCGATCCACGGACAGGGGATCTGGTCGGAAGGCTGGGGCGTTAGTTTCTGTCGGATGCTCTCGTAGATTTCGATTCTCGACGAAAGAGAGTGGCTTGTCGTTTTCAGCTGGAGGCATGCTAAGGTTTTTCCTTCAGGTTTTAGGAGGTGATCATCTGTGCTTGTTGTTGCAGCCAGTCGCGATCCTGCAGTTCATCGCGTTTCCGCCATTCCTCAAACAAGGTCCGCAAGGCGGTCCATTGATGTAGTGCCTGACGCTCGTGCAACATCCTGTGAACATCTCGAATAGTCCCAGGGATGGAATCAAGAAAGTACCACTTACCCTTGATGGCCGAAAGGTATCCATAAGTACCCAAGGAGCGCAATCGACGTAGCAAAACAAACTGCTCTAGTTCGCTGGTAAAGTATTTCGGATCAATTAGGCGATGCCGTGCACCAAGTTCCTGGTAATCATCTCGAAGTTGCTCACGCAGCGCTTCATTCAATCCGGCCTTGGAAGCGTGAAGTAGAGCAGCCAGGTCGTAATGTGGTGCCCCAATTCCACCTGACTGGTAATCAATCATATATAATTGATCATGATGCCACATCAGGTTACGGGATTGGAAGTCCCGTGAGACAAACACCGTTCTTGGCAACCTACCCACCGTTTCAGCCAGCGTCGATAGTTCCTCACTCAGAACTGCAGTAACAGGACTATCGGGTACAAAGGCTTCCCAGAATCTTTGGCGAAAGTATTGGAGGTCCGCTTGGAAAAGTGCTGTGTTCGATTCAGGAGCAGCATGGCACCAACTGCGATCGAAACCAACTGTTCCCTTGGTTTGCATTTGGATTAGCACCTCGAGCGCTTCTTGGTAAACTTCTCGGATACGCACAGCAGCTTCGGGTAAATTCGGATCCAGATCCATCAACCAGTCGGCCAGTGTCTGATCACCCAGATCCTCAAGCAGGTAGACGAGTTGCTGTGGATCTTCCGCGTAAATTTCAGGAACAGGAATGCCCTGCTTTCGAAAGTGACGGGACATTGCCAAAAAAGCTCGGTTTTCGTCCTGGGCTGGATTGGTAACACCAACCCATGAGCGGCCGTTTCCCATGGAGAATCGATAAATCTGCCGATCTGACCCATCACCACGCAGGGCAACAGGCGGAGCAGATGATGAAGGCAAGTGGTGAGCTGCCAATTGTTCCAAAAGAGGCAACAGAGGGTCAGTCATAAGGCTTGACGTAACGAGTTCTGGCTGGTTTTTACAATCTTTCCGATGTTAGCCTTTTTGAACTGAAAGGTAAAATTGCGTCCAACTAACTCTTTCTCATCTTCAACAGAAATCTGATGCAAGCAACGCTTGGACGCCTGGTCCGCACCCTAATTCCCTCCAACACGCTTGATGAGCGTGGAGGCACTTCGACCGCTTCTGTACTGGACAGCGACTGGGTGCACAACAAGTACCTTCTGCTGGTCCATTACCTCCGACAGCACTGGGTTTCCTACACAATCGGTATCTTCACCACTTTCCTCACCAATTGGCTGGCGGTCAGTATTCCAGAATATGTTCAGCTCAGTATCGACCTGCTTTCAAGTGATCTAAATGGGCAGTACGATCTACTCAATGAATACCTTTGGATCATGCTTATACTTGCGGTCAGCATGGTTTTCATTCGCACACTGTCCCGCCTACTCTTCTTCAATCCCGGGCGTGCGATCGAGTGCCAGGTGAAGAACGACATGTTCACCAAGCTGATGCAACTGCAACGGGACTACTACGATAAGAATCCCAGCGGTACGATCATTTCCCGAGTCAACAACGATATCCATGGCATTCGGATGATCTGCGGTTTTGGTTTCATGCAGGTCTTCAATATTGCCAGTGCCCTCTCGCTAACCCCCCTGATGATGTTCCAGCTTTCACCAAGACTAACGCTCTACTGCGTCATTCCAATCCTGATTGTCTTCTCCATCGTCCGGATTGGCATGCGCTTTCTGGTCAACAACATGCGGACACGGCAAACGGATCTTCAGAATCTCTCTGGCTTTACAGTAGCGTCCTTGAATGGAATTGATGTGATCCGTAGCAATAATCTTGGAGCTTGGAGCCAGGAACGCTTTGACAAAGATAATCGCAACCTGACGGAGCGCTCCTTGAACATCGCCTGGATTCGCTCTTTCATCATGCCCGTACTGATGAACCTAGCCAATATCCTCAAAGTGGTGGTGCTGCTCTTCGGGGGAATGATGGTGCTAGAAGAGGAGTTCACAGTTGGCGAATTAACCGCATTCATTGCTTACACCGCACTGCTGACATTGCCACTGATGGGGCTGGGTTGGGTTACTACTATGTTCCAACAAGGAATGGTTGGGCTCGCCAGTGTCCAGTCTGTACTTCAACAACCAGAGCCTTTTGCAGGTCGCCAGTCTCTACCGGAAGCACAGCAAAAGAACCTATTCCAAGACGGGCTCACTGTGCGCAATCTCCGATTTCGCTACGCTGAGGATCGACCCTGGGTTTTACAGGACATCAACTTCCACCTAAAGCCTGGTCAAACACTTGGCGTCCTGGGCCGGATCGGTTCTGGTAAATCAACCCTCGTCAACTGCATTAATCGCTATCTAGTCACTGAAGACGGACAAATTCGCCTCAATAACCTTGACATCAATCGCTTGACCTACCAGGACTTACGTCACAGCATCCGGACAGTGACTCAGGAGCCATTCCTTTTTTCCGACACAGTAGAGAACAACATTGCGTTTGCGATGGAGGATCGGCCTGAAGACTGGCAGGAACATTTTCCCAGTTTGCTCCAACAAGCCGCACTCCAGGAGGAAGTCGACAAATTCCCACTGCAGGAACAGACCATTGTTGGTGAGAAGGGCATCCTGCTCTCTGGTGGCCAGAAACAACGAATCAGCTTGGCCCGGGCAATGGCTACATCCTGTGATCTACTGATTCTGGACAATGTCCTCTCGGCAGTGGACTACGAGACTGAGCGCTACCTACTTCAGCAAATCTTTGCTCGCAGACAGGCAAAGAGCCTACTGATTGTCTCCCATCGGGTCACAGCAGTGGAAAAAGCAGATTGGATCCTGGTTCTCGATGAGGGCCGGATTGTAGCCCAGGGAACCCATGAGGAGCTACTTCAACAACCTGGCTACTACCAGGAGATGTGGGCACTCCAGCATGAAACGTCCTGAAGAATTCAGCGCCTTGTATTGATCTGAATTTCTCTCCTCAACCAACGACTTTGCCCAAAGTGCGGAGAATCTTGCAGTGCACGCTTGAAGGAAGTGCAAAATCGCTGTAAACTTATTTGTTTACTGTCAAAAAACCTGCTTTGTTGTCAGAAATTGCCGTCCATCTACACTAAGGTCGGCATGCACTACCCTGACAAACAGGTTTTCCCCTAACAATGGAGGCATTTGAGCGACGACAAACTGGAACTGAAGGGCATCGTGGTGGACTCCTCCAACGGCATTTTTCGTGTGCAGTTGGAAAACGAGCATGTGGTGATTGGTCATCTCTCTGGGAAGATGAAGATGCACAAGATCCGCGTTTTGCCAGGGGACGAGGTCACCATTGAACTGTCTGCCTATGACCTGAGCCGAGGACGCATTGTCCGTCGGGAAAAAATCGTACAAAAATCCAGCTAGCCCTCCCCATTTACCTTTCCTGTCCCTGCCACTTCTGCCCCCGACGAGAACCGCATGTTTGGACGGAAAAAGCTCTCAAATTGGTTTGCAGAAGATCTCGCTATTGATCTTGGCACTGCCAATACCTTGGTTTTTTTGCGTGAAGCTGGGATTGTCATTCGTGAGCCCTCGGTAGTTGCTGTCAAGCGAGATCAGCGAGGGGCTCTCAAGGTGTTGGCCGTTGGACGTGAAGCCAAGGAAATGGTTGGTAAAACGCCAGACACGATCATGGCGATCCGGCCGCTGAAAGACGGGGTCATCTCCGACTTTGATGTGGCTGAGCAGATGCTGCGTCATTTCATTCAACATGTGCAGCAGCGCCAAGGATTCCTGCGCTTCAAACCACGTATTGTTATCGCAGTCCCTTCTGGTATCACCCAAGTCGAGAAACGGGCTGTGCGTGAATCTGCTCTCTCTGCAGGAGCCCGTGAGGTATTCCTGATTGAGGAGCCAATGGCAGCAGCTATCGGTGCAGGACTGCCGATTGCTGAACCTAGCGGGAACTTCGTTGTTGACATCGGCGGTGGTACAACCGAAGTTGCCGTTCTCTCGATGGCCGGCATCGTTTACAGTAGTTCGCTACGCATGGCTGGCGACAAGATGGATGAGGCTATTGTTCAGTACCTGAAACAGAAGTACAATCTACTGATTGGCGAACGAACCGCAGAAGAACTCAAGCTCAACATTGGCTCCGCTGCTCCACGTGTCCAGCCGCTACAGTTGGAAATCAAGGGGCGCGATCAAGTTGGTGGCAACCCAAAGGTTTTGTTGGTCAATGACGAAGAAATCCGCTTCTGTCTTAAAGAAGTCTACGATAATATCGTCCACGCAATTCGGGTTGCGCTGGAGCAAACCCCACCAGAATTGGCAGCTGACATCATCGAAAAAGGCATTGTGCTAGCTGGTGGAGGTTCACTGCTTCATGGCATGGATGTCTTGCTCCGCGAACGAACAGGACTGCCCGTCTTTTATGCCGAGGATCCTTTGGATGCAGTGGTCAAGGGAACCGGTGCAATGCTTGATCAGATGGAACTACTGGCCTCCATCGCTCTCGACTGAATGAATCCTGACGTTGTCCGCTCTTTCTGCAAGGAGATTTTGTGAGCACACCCGATACCTCCATCTACATTGTCGGTACCAACCGAACCTGGCAGATTCGCGCAAAGACACTCAAACTGATCCTCACCTCAACTGTCTTATTGCTGATCGGGCTGGCAGCAGCACTGCTCTACCAAAGCATCTGGCATCTGCAGGTCGTTGGCGGTTGGGAAGAACGTTACGCCGCAGAGAATGAGCGCAACGAAAAAATGCGGAGCGTGATTGAAGATCTGCGGGAGCGTGTGGTGGATCGAGGTACTCTGGAGATGCGACAAGCAATTTACAGCAATGGTCCTGATCCCGAAGAACTACTCCAGAAAAACCAGCGACAGCAGGAAACCATCGAAGCTCAGCAGTTGCGTATCGAGCAACTGCAGTCAGAAACCAATGATCAGCAGGCCAAGCTAATTGAGTTGGACGTTCAGCTCACAGATGAAATCGCCCGCTATGCCTCACTGCAAGAGAGCCATCAACAACTGGAGATTCAGCGTGCTATTTTGCAGGACAACCTGACTTCCCTAAATGAAGAGCTAGTCCAGCAGCAAACCCAGGGTGCTGAGTTGCAGAAGCAGGTTCTCAGTTTACAAAAGCAACTGGCAGCCATTCCCAAGATTGTTGAAAAACCAACAAAAACCCTGGTCTCAACTCCAACTCCTCGTTCACCGGCACTTGCTGGCCCAAGTCCGGTAGCTATAGAGAAAATACAACTCAACAACCGCAACGGACAGCTCAATGTCCGCTTCCAACTGAGTAATCGTGATCGCAAGCGTCAGACTGGGTTCCTACAGACCTTCCTAGTGTCTGCTGATGATGCAGTTACGCCAGTGAAAATCACAGATCATTTTGCTGATCCGTTTGCCATCCGGAATTTCAAGAACGTTCGGGCAGAGTTTAAAAACTGGGACAAGAGTTCCTTACTCCGAGTCGTAGCTTGGAATGCGAAAAAGCAGCGAGTTTACGACAAAACCTTCCCTTTGAATAAAGTCAACTGACACCTTCCTAATCAACGCTCCCAGAGTAGAGATGCTACCAGCGGACCTGAAAAGTTCCCTTGAAACTCTGGGGCTACTCCAAAGTGGGCAAGATTTCCAGGCCACACCCTTGACGGGTGGCGTTTCTTCAGACATCTGGCTCCTAGAAACGAAACAACGGAGCTTCTGCGTCAAACGGGCCTTACCCAAGCTGAAGGTAGCTCAAGATTGGTTTGCTCCACTGGATCGTAATCGATACGAACACCACTGGTATCAACTAGCTCATCAGATTGTTCCTGGAAGTGCTCCCCAAGTTTTGGCGGCAGACGACGATGCTCTCCTGTTCGCCATGGAATACCTGGATTCTGAAAAGCATCTCCTTTGGAAAACTGAATTACTGGAAGGGAGAATCAAACCTACGTTTGCCGCCCAAGTAGGAGAACGGCTTGGAAAAATTCATTCAGCCACAGCTCACCGTTCAGACCTTGCCAATGCTTTTGCAACCGGTTCTAATTTTGAGCAACTTCGACTAGAGCCCTATCTACGAGCAACAGCTCTTCGTCACTCCGAATTCACTACTATTCTACAAAGCCTTGCAGACAAAACTGCTCATCAAAAACTCACACTCGTTCATGGAGATGTCAGCCCCAAAAACATTCTGGAAGGACCTCAAGGACCTGTCTTTCTCGATGCAGAATGTGCTTGGTACGGCGATCCAGCTTTCGACTTGGCGTTCTGTCTGAATCACCTGCTGCTGAAAACCATTGTCCAGCCTGAACGTCTGTCGGCCCTGCAGAAAAGCTTTGTGATGTTGCAACAAGCCTATCTAGAGCGAGTGGACTGGGAATCACCCGCAGAGCTTGAAGCCCGAACTGCCGCATTGTTACCTGGCTTACTGTTGGCTCGGGTTGATGGTAAATCGCCTGTCGAGTATCTACAAACAGAGGCACATCGAGAGTTGGTTCGCAGTGTTGCTTTTCCCCTCCTTCGAAAAGCTCCCAGAAATTTAGCTGACATTTGTAACGCTTGGAGAAACGTATGGGCCTAGACACCACTATCGCCAAATTGCACGGTCGCCAAGTATGGGATTCCCGTGGTAGACCAACAGTCGAAGTGGATTTGTGGCTGTCAGATGGTTCTTTGGGTCGAGGTGTTGCTCCAGCTGGAGCATCTAGGGGTTCGGCTGAAGCTGTTGACTTGCGTGACGGAGGTTCAGCACTAGGTGGCTTTGGTGTGCGTCACGCACTCCGTCTGCTGAACGGAGAAATTGCCGAAAATCTGCAGGGGAAGCACTTCACCAACCAGGCTGAGCTAGATCAGGCATTAATTGAGCTTGATGGAACCCTCAACAAATCGCGACTTGGTGGAAATAGTCTCATAGCCACTTCCTTAGCATTCGCCCAAGCTCAAGCAGCCCACCAGCAGCAACCACTCTGGCAGTCACTCTGTACAAGCACCCCAGCCTACCTGCCTATACCTGAAATTCAGCTCTTTGGTGGTGGAGCACATGCGGCTGGACGAATTGACATTCAGGATTTCATGCTGATTGCGGTAGGTGCCCAAACTTTTGGTGAAGCACTGGAATGGACAGCCGAAGTATATCGCACAGCCGGTAAACTATTGCGTGAAAGTGGGCTCTTGGCTGGTGTAGCTGATGAAGGTGGTTGGTGGCCCCAGTTTTCTAGCAATGAAGAAGCACTGGAGTGGAGTGTCAGAGCCATTGAGGCTGCAGGCTTCAAACCAGGTCAAGACTTAGCGATTTCTCTGGATGTGGCTGCTTCTGAATTTGGGCAATCAGGAAGCTATCGTCTCAGCCGAGATCAGCGTGTGCTGAATCGTGTAGAGATGCTGGAGCTTCTGAAAAACTGGCTGAAACACTACCCGATTATCTCCTTGGAAGACCCTCTCGCTGAAGATGATGACTGGAAAGCAGTACTTCCAGCCCTAGGAGGTACTGTTCAAGTCATTGGTGACGACTTTCTGGTGACCAATGCCAGCCGAGTTCAGCAAGCTGCAACCCATCAATCCTGTAATGCCTTGCTGGTCAAACCGAACCAAGCTGGGACTCTGACTGAAACCAAGGCGGCCTTGGACGCTGCACATGCTGCGGGATGGCAGACTGTTGTTTCGGCTCGTTCTGGCGAGACTGAAGATGTAGCGATTGTGCACCTGGCTGTAGGTTGGGGAGCAGCTCAATTGAAGGTTGGCTCCTTCTCACGTTCAGAACGGATGGCTAAGTGGAACGAGGCTTTGCGGATTGGGGAGGCTTTAGGATCTACGCAACTACCACCAAAGGATTGGTTTCCTTGGCATCAGCGGAATTTCTGAATGGAATAACAATGTGACACTTGGTTCAGCGAACGCACTACAGACTCATTGGGGAGGAGGTAGAAAATCTTCTTTCTTTTCAAGTTCAGTAATCAGTTTGCTGAGTGAGACCACCAATTCTCGCATAATCGCTGCTTGATCCTGATCACTGCTGGGCGCTCCAGATTTAGTAATCTGCCTGCTCAATTGCTGAATTTCCTCATTTCTTTTACTCATCTCAGACTGTAGTTGCCTGACTTTTGACAAGTAGTGGTCGTTCAACTCCTTGTACTTGTCATTGTAGAGTTCATAGGCGTCCAGAGAGCTATCCAGATCAGCCCTCATCCGCTCTAATTCCTCTTCCTTGTTTTGAATTTCCTCCTCACGTTGCACCAGACGATTTTCCATCTCATGGATTTCCTGGTGTTGGGCATCTAGTTCTTGTTGCTGCTGCTGCAACCGTTCCGCCCAGTTTTTCAGATCTTCCACCCTGAGTTGCAACAAGCTTTCAATTTGTCCCTTGCCTTCGCAAACCCGACATTCTCGATCATCCAATGTCACGCCATTACAGACGAAGCACTTAATCTGAACAGCCATGTCTACCTCTCGTTGATCCTGAATATTTTTTGGAACTTTTCTAGCCCCATGAATTCATCCCTTCACTAGGATTCAACAAATTACTTTTTGCACTGTTTTGTGACCTATCTCTTGAAACATGTTGGACTTGATGTAATTCAAATCACGTAGATCTTTTGCAAAGAAAAATTTGTGTCCCAATTAAGTTGACCAGAGTCGTTTTGGCTTCAATGAAACAAATTATTTTGCTGCTGTGTCTGCTGAAAATGCAGGTATGTTGACCACTCTATTCCATCATTCTCGATATTCTCGCATGGCAGCGATCATTGAGGTCAGGAGCATACCTATTCCTGACCTCAACAACCTCGACGAGAGTAGAACGGAATCTAGTACACTTCTGGTACATGGAATTGCTCCTCTCGTGGAGGACGCTGATAATCCTTCGGTAGTGGAGGCCTCTCTGGAATCTTGATCACAGACGGCAGGACATCCTTGTAATCCACTTTGCTCAGGACATGGTGAATACAATTGAGTCGGGCACGGCGTTTATCATCACCCTCTACTCCAAACCAAGGAGCTTCTGGAATATTTGAGAAGTTGAGCATCGTGTCCTTGGCCTTGGAATACTCGACCCAGCGAGAAATCGACTCCATATCCATTGGGCTTAGTTTCCAGCGCTTACCCGGATCTTTGGCGCGATCATGAAATCGACGCTCTTGTTCTTCGTCACTGACTGAGAACCAGTACTTGAGAAGAATGATTCCAGAGCGGATCAGCATTCGCTCAAACTCTGGACAACTGCGCTGAAACTCTTCGTACTGCTCATCGGTACAAAAGCCCATTACCCGCTCAACACCAGCCCGGTTGTACCAACTGCGGTCAAAGATAACGATCTCTCCTGCAGCTGGCAACTCTCGTACATAGCGCTGAAAGTACCATTGTGTCTTTTCCTTCTCCGTTGGTGTGCCCAAAGCTACCACTCGACAGCCCCGTGGGTTCAATGGTTCGGTAATGCGCTTGATCACACCGCCCTTACCAGCCGCATCACGCCCCTCAAACAGCATGACCACCTTGAGTCCCTTCTGCTTGATCCAGGTCTGCCACTTGACCAACTCAAGTTGTAGTCTTACCAACTCTGACTCGTAGAAAGACTTGTTTAGTCTTTCATGCTTAATATGGATATCTCCACGAGGAGCCTCTTCTACCTTAGGGGGCGCATCTGCCTTCTTAGCCGCCTTTGCAACGTCTTGTTGTCCCCGTTGTTCTTTCTTCTTCTCAGCTTTCTTGCCCATTGCTGGTCTCCCTCAGTAGACAGGTTGCGGATCATGCGCCGGACGCTTGCGCCAACGACGATGCATCCAGAAATACTGCTCTGGATGGCGACGAATCGCCGCCTCCATTGCGGTGGTGAAGGCCTGCGACGTCTGTTGCAGGTCTCTTTCCTTGTCACCGCTGTGCGGACATTCCAGCCGTTGGAATTCCAGCAAACAGCGATCACCTTGGTAGGTACAGGTAGTGAAAAGAACCGGACTTTGTTTAAGATAATGGAAGCTTCCAAGCCCTTTGCTCATTGAGGCTGCCTTACCGAAAAAATCGACAAAGAGATCGGATTTGTTGTCATTCTGGTCGACAATGATGGTGACAGCCCGATTGTTCTCTAGTGCACGACGGATGCGTAGTGGTGCCTGACGGCTACGGCCAATCGTCTCCACTCCAAAACTAGCTCGCAACGTATTCTGGTTGTCATCGGAGCTTGGGTTGGTTTGAGCACCGACATAAAGGGACATTGGGAATCCAGCTTCAGCCAATCGGGGACAGATGATCTCCCAGTTTCCAAAGTGACCAGACGCTAGAAGTACACCTCGCTCCTCTGCTAAT
>WTIF01000008.1 GCA_011522845.1 Deltaproteobacteria bacterium | reverse complement strand
TAAGTAGTTTCTGGAAGATTGAATGATTTTGGCAGATAACTGTCGAGAAACAATCCTACCAAATAAGACTGGTCCAGATCATCAAATATCCATTGAAATCTTTGTTGTTCGATAAGAGGTAACTTGGCAAAACAGCGTGGGCAATATCACAGATTGATTAAAAGCCTAATTCAAAGTGAGAAAAATGACCTTTTGCAAAGTCTGCTCAAGGATCTTAGTTCCTTTGATATTGCTGCTGCAATGCTTCAGTTAAAAACAAAGTACCAAGTCCAGATTCTTGCCTCGTTACCTGAAGATCGTGCCTCCGAAGTTTTAGCTGAGATGAGTTCAACTTCGCTACCACTTACAGATCTTGTTGCCGAGTTACCTCCGGAGCAACTTGGTGGCTGGGTTGGCGAAATGCCAAAGGATGACGCTGCAGATTTTGTTGGATTGATGGATGCCCAACAAGCCGACGAAGTGCTTCAATTACTTCCAGATCACCATAGAGAAGAAATCACCTCTCTTCTACAATACGCTCAGGATACTGCCGGGGGGATAATGAACCCCTATGTGATTTCTGTGCAAAAAGAGCAGTCTGTTGAAGAAGCCATTCGGAGCATCCGTCAATATATCGAACTGCAAAATTCGATGCAGCCCTTCTATACAGTTTATGTGGTTGATGAATTTCAACATTTGATTGGAACAGTAGCCGTCACACAGCTATTGCTTGCAAAGAGACAAACACTCATTAGCGAAATGATGAACCCGGACGTGATTGCTGTTGATGTGGATTTGGATCAAGAAGAGGTCGTGCACATTGCCAAGGAATACGACTTAGTTGTGGTTCCAGTGATTGACAAATATCTCCGTTTGATTGGAAGAATCACAATCGATGACCTAGTAGATGTGATCTATGAAGAGCATCAAGAAGATATTGCACAAATCAGTGGGACTGCGAAAGAAGAAGTGTTGGAAGTGTCCCTGATTAAAACTGTTCGTGAACGTCTACCCTGGCTAATGCTTGGGATGCTAGGGGGCAGCCTAACCGCGCTAGTAATGAGAGGGTTTGAACATTCATTGATTGATATTCCGCAGGTTACATATTTCGTTCCCCTGATTGCAGCGATGGCTGGGAATATTGGGATTCAATCATCATCTATTGTTGTTCGGGGTTTAGCTACGGGAGCAATAGATACTGGAGACTTGATTGTGAGGGTGTGGAGGGAGCTGCGAGTGGGGGTTTTGCTGGGAATTGTGTGTTCAATCGTACTTGGGTTAATGACCTTCTTATTGACCTGGAATGCTGGGATGGCTCTGACCACTCCTGTTTCTCTGCTAATTGTTCTCTGTTTTGCAGCTGTAGTAGGCTCGGCAGTTCCGATTCTGCTAAAGAAAGCGAACATAGATCCCGCACTAGCAATTGGGCCGTTCATCACGACGATGAACGACTTGGTTGGTGTTTGGATCTATTTGACGATTGCTTTTCAGGTAGGAGACTGGCTTTGAAAATTAAACCTAGCTTTTGTTGCCCCAGTGCAAATTTTGGAAGGATTTTTGGGTACTCTGGGTAGTCTGTTTCAAAGTGTCAAAGTCGTCTGTGACCTGCACACTAAATTTACCGTTCGAATTACCAGCTTCTCCAATCATCATCGGCAGGTCGTTGATTTTGACAACTGCTTTTCCTGAATATGGAACTGAGATTGGGAGAACCTGTCCTACTTTCAACAACACCCCACTTCTATCCCCTAATTCTACTGTCCCCAACTCAGCTTTGACCTCATAACGCATATCCAACAGCAATTGTTGAAAATGATCCTCAACATCCTCTAGGAAGTGATCCATAGATTCTGGGGGCAGCACTCTTCTATCATCCAGTTTAGACAGTAGGGGATGCACAACGGAATAGGGTGTACAGATGATCAGATAGCTCTCAAATCCCTCTGAGCGGAAACGCAGTGTCCCCAAAAGGCAACGTTCGAAGGGAAGCATCACCTTTGCGCGCATTGGATGGGTCGTGATCCTTTTTAGATGCAATGGCAGTTCACCGATATTGAACCAGCAACCTTCCAAGTCAGCAACAATCTGAGAAACGATATCAAACAATGACTTTTGCGTCTCAGAGTTTAACTCTGTCACATCCAAGGGCACTGTGTTTTCAAGTGCATCCGGATCTCGATCGATACAGGCTTGGGCAATCGCATTGTCCAGAATTAGAAGCCCCTTACCTTTTTGGTCTGACTCAAAAATATACATGGGTTGATCGCCCAGCATTTTAAGGACGTCACTAAATCTGGTCCAGATGACCGTTTCAGCTTCAATTTCAAAAACTGAATGGAGATGATCGAATAAGGTACTTTCTAACTGGTTTGCCCATCTACGCATTACAACGTCGAGCCAGCGAAAGCGACCAACGTGGATTTCAGCTTCGGCGAGAGAAAAGTCTTCTATCTCTTCTGGCAATTCTTCTGGTGAGTACAACATCAAAAAGCTCCTTATCCTTGGTGGATACCGATTACACGTACTCCCAGTTTTTCCCGATTAATCACCACAATCTCACCGTGCGCAACTAGTTTGCCATTAAGTACGATATCAACCGGTTCACCAGCAGCCTTATCTAGTTCAATCACGCTTCCGTGAGTCAGTTGGGTAATTTCCTCACCAGTCAGCCGTGTTCGAGCAATCTCAACGGTGGCTTCGTGATGGACATTCATCAAAAGTTCTGTTCCCACAGACATTTCTCCAGTTACTTGCGCAGAGTTTTCAGCGACGATACCAACTGCGGCAATGCCCGCGGCTGCGGCGACAACCGGTGGTACCTCTTCTAGAATAGTTTCTTCTGACTCAGGTTCAACAGTATCCTCAGGCTCTGATTCAACTGGATCCGAACTGGTCAGGAAAGGATCGGCCTCATCGTCCTCTTCAATTTCAGGGGAAAAACTTGGCTCATCTTCATTCAAGTGTTCAGCAAATGGGTCTTCTTCCGAGTCATTTTCCACCTCAGCAGTTGATTCGGACTCGTCTCCTCCACCAACTGGTTCTGTATCCATCGACATTTCTTGAAGATCATCTGCCGACCCATCAACATCAAACTGCATCTCAGCGTCGGCACTGACTGTTTCAGGCTCATCAACAGGTGCATCCTCACTCAGAGCATCTATTAGCTCATCATCTGAATCGCCTGAATCATCTGTACCAAGACTTTCAAACTCATCTGAATCACTGCTGGCTTCTGTAGAATCATCGTCGAAACCAATTTCTGAAACCTCAGACATTCCCGAGTCCAAGTCCATATCATCAAAGCTCAAACTGTCATCATCAGTATCGAAACCGTCTAAGCTGAGATCATCATCGTTTTCTGCCATTACAGTCCTTGTTCAGTTTTTCAGGAACTTTTCAATTGAAATGGTTCAAAAAAATTTGTTTACCGTGGAATGCTAAAATCAGTCCAATAAAAAATTTTGTAACCTTCCTGAATGCTGAGCAATTTAGTAGAAACTTGGTCTTTTTCCAAGCTAGGAGATGAGCTTATCGTAACTATCGTAACTCTGACGGACAGGAATCTTTGAAACAATAATTGCTTCCTTAGATTTTGCAAGCAAAGGATAACAAAGATTGTCTTTCATTAATCATCTAAATTCATTCCAGTTTCTTGGAATCAATTTGGGGTATTAAAGCTAGTAATAGCTTGTCAACCTGAATCAAATAGAGATCCCAAGAATTGAAAAGCTGTAACAACATCTTGTAAGGGGGTAATTTGCTTATCGAAGCAAAATGTAGGATGCCAAAACCAGTAGCGCTAAAAGCAAGAAGGGTAAGGAACCAAAATTTTGCATCATCCGCACTCTATATGGGCCAACAAATCATTTTCAATTGTTTGTAATTCTCATGGATTTATCATCAACGGATTATTCTTACTATTTTCTGATCATTGCTGGCATTTTACCTTTTGTCTTCACAGGTGTGGCAAAATATGGAGTTTACAGTCGCAATGAGAATCGTGAGCCAAGAACATTTCGGGCTTCACTTACTGGATACCGCAAGAGAGCCTATGCCGCTCAGGATAATTCCTTCGAGTCCTTTCCGTTTTTTGCATGCGGTGTCATCGTCGCCCATTTGTGGGGCGAGCCAAGTCATTTTTTATGGATAAATTCATTGGCAGCCTTGCATGTTGTAGCTCGCGGACTCTATGGATGGGCCTATGTAACAGACAGAGACTTGATGCGTTCATTGTTCTGGTCCATCGGATTTTTTGCAGCCCTAACTCTTTATTTGGTTTAGGCACACATGGAAATTCAACGAATCAATTCAAGTCAGCTTCTCCTCTCTTTTTTTCTCCTCATTTTCCTGAGTGGCATTTCCAAAAATCTGCACGCTTTCGATGGCGCCACAAATGTAGATGCCTTTCACTTAAATCGAGAAAATTTTCTCGACATCCAATCTTATTCATTTAGTGCAACACAAGATCGAAAATGGCGTCGTGCTGAACAAGGTTGGCGAATGACTGGGGGTAGTCTTGGATTAGACCTACTCTTTTTGAAATTCCAGTTGAAATTAATTGAACAACTGAGTCGAGGATTTAGTGCTAGTGTCAGAATTGACCATGAAGAGTTTTATGAGAGAAAACCTCTGAATTTTGAAATCGAAGTAGGCTGGCAGCCGATTTCTAAGGTTTCACTCGGAGTTGCCGGGCAACCTCAATTTGACAAACGAAATGCAGACTACGGGGCCTTCATCACACTGGGAGACCGTCAAAACAGCTTCCTGAGACTGCATCAACTACGACAAAATTTGTTTTATAATGAGAAAAATCTTTATGATCAATCAACCCAAGATCCCCATCCAATTGAAAACCAAGTGGAAGGAACTTGGCTTCGTGATGATTGGGAATTTGGATTTAAATGGACTGAATCTCTACCAATGAAGCTGTGGGATCCGACTTTAGCCCTGAATTTCTCGCATGAAGAAACACAGCAACAACTGCTTATTGAGCATCAGTGGAATCCTGATTGGACACTTGGATGGCAATGGAAAAAATTTCGTTCTGAAAAATATCGAGAAGCGACTACTTCTCCTGATCCAGCTGACCATCGGAACCAAGAGGTCCGTTGGTCTTCGCAAATACTACAAGCCGATGGTCCTCTAGCCCGAGATTGGTATTTGAATGCCGGTTTACGTTACGACATGTTTCAGCATCATCTTGTTCAACTGAATACAATAAATGAAGGTGAAGAGAATATCATTCATTCTTATCAATGGTTTGGTTCTATGCGTCAACTTCTGGGAAATGAAACAGCGTGGGAAACTGGAATTTACTTGGGCGAAGTGGATAGATCGCTATTCAATTTAAAGGATTCTTCGAAAAAAGCGGATAGGGGACTTGAAGGCAAATTAAGAATCAGTTGGGAAGTCCGAAATGACTATGCAGGTGGCGGTGCCTTAATGTTTACGAGTACTTGGAATCTGGATAATTTTGCCAATGATTTCTGGGATGGTGGAAATGTTACATATCAAAGAACATTCTAAATTTACCTCGTAACCATTATACACCAAAATTTTACATGAAAACTCTTTTCTCATCCTCTCGGTTTACAAATGTATTACCTGCTCCCCGCCGAGTGCTAATATACTTTTTCTCGTACCCCCCATCGAGTTTCGCTCGCAATCGACATAAGTGATTGTCAATGACCCTTGATTCATTTGCATCAAGTCCATGGCCCCAAACAATGTCCATAATTTGTTGCTTACTCATCACCTGATTGGGACGCTCCATTAACAATTCTAGAAGTTCGAATTCTTTTTTCCTCAATTCAATTGGAGAACCGGCTCGCTTTACTGTTCGATGCGTACGATGAATTATCACATCACCGACTCGCAACTCTGATGAAGAAAAATTCATTTCTTTGGGCAGAATGGCCTGTGACGGTTCTTCTGACAGCCCAACTCTCCGCAGCAGAATTTCCAACCGTAACATCAGTTCTTGCAGAGACGCCGGTTTTGTAAGGTAGTCATCAGCACCCGCTTGCAGACCCGCGATCCGGTCCTGAGCGGTTTCTCGGTCGCTCAATATAACTATTGGTAACGTAAATCCATATTTTCGGATTGTACGAACCACCTGCAATCCGTCTGTGTCAGGTAGATTTGTCTCGAGAATCAGGGCTTGGTAGTTTTGATGCCCCAAAAGCAACATCGCATCAAGTCCACCACTAACCCAAGTCACTTCAAATTGGATATTCAGAGAAGGCATCAATTTCTTTGCTGTCTCCGAACTCTCTTCAATCAGTAATAATTTTTTTCTTTCCACGTAAATCTTTTAGTAATATTTTTATATATTATTTTACTTACATAAAAATTATCTACTTTTTTATTTTATACTAAACCTTACATGAATTTCTATATTTTACAATTTTTACAGAAAAAAATTTACTTAAATTTTACGATTTGAGGAAGAAAACCAAAAAATCAAAAATAACTACTCAAAGACGAGACTTAAAAGAGGATGAAAGAGGGCGGATTGGATTGAGATAAAAAATGCTGGAAGAATTCACATCAAAAACTACTTTCCAAACGAACCCGGATAGCTTCTGCATGTGCAAATAACTCTTCTTCTTGAGCAAATCGCATTACAGAGGGACCTTGTTGTTGGAGCTTTGCCTTGGAATAAGAAAGGATTGAACTGGTTTTTACAAAATCTGAGACACCAAGAGGAGAAGCAAAGCGGGCAGCACCGGAAGTAGGAAGCGTATGGTTCGGTCCAGCAAAATAGTCCCCCACAGGTTCAGGGGTGTGGGGACCCAAGAAAATTGCACCGGCGTTACGAATGCGATGCAAATCCTCCATTGGGTTTTGAGTCAGCACCTCTAAATGTTCGGGAGCAATCTCGTTGATAGCGTCAAAGATCTCCTCCAAATTTTCAGCTACAATGATTCCGGATCTTTTTCGGAAGGACTCTTCGAGAATTTCTTTTCTGGGTAAGGTTGGGATCAACTCTTCTAATCTTTTTGCAACATCCTCTGCTTGGTCTCGTGATGTTGTGACCAGTACTGCACCTGCATCTGGATCGTGTTCAGCTTGAGAGAGTAGGTCTCTCACCAGGAATTCTACAGGAATGTCTTCTCGGTCACAGACCACCATGATTTCGCTTGGGCCTGCAATCGAATCGATCCCTACAAAACCGTATACCTGTCTTTTTGCCTCGGCAACGTATGCGTTTCCAGGTCCAGTTATTTTTACAACCCTCTTGATGGACTCCGTACCGTAAGCAAGCGCTGCAACAGATTGTGCACCGCCAACCGCATAGATCTCTTCAACACCGACCAAAGCGGCTGCACCGCAAACCAAAGGATGAGGGAAGCCAGTTTCTCGATTTGGTGGAGACACCATGACCAGTCTGGGCACCCCAGCTACCTGAGCAGGGATAACGTTCATTAGCAGTGTTGAAGGATAAACTGCTCTTCCACCCGGCACATAAACACCCGCGGCATCAACAGGAGTGACTTTCCAACCTAGCAGAGTACCGTCTGGCTCAAATTCCATCTGACTCTGCTGCTTTTGCCTTTGATGAAAGCGGCGAATATTATCTGCAGCCTCTTCTAAGACCGAACGAAGGTCACTCTCCATGTTTTCCAGACAGGCCCTCAGGTACTCACTTGGCACAGGGATTTGCTCCAGAGACACACCATCGAACTGGCTCGTCAAATCTTTCAGAGCTTTGTCACCCTGAGCCCTCACCTGGCCAATAATTTCACGAACTCTATTACTGATTTCGTCAGAAAATTCAGGAGGTGTCGCTTGTTGAAAGTCTTTGAGGTTGTTGTAGATGGCTACTTTCATTTCAGTCAAACCAAGATGATTTTCAAAAGGATGTTAAATGTGTTGAGAAAATTTTCGCTGGAGATCCCAACAAGTTCAAGGTGAAGCAAATTTGAATTAACATTCTGGCAAAACTTCTTGGGCGAGACCAAAACTGGTTGTCATACCCACTCCCCCAATCCCATTGACAAGCATTACTCCATCAGTTGGCTTATAAATCCAGGGTTCTCCAGAGGGGTGGCTCACATAATTGCCCAGCCAGCGTTCTGAAACCTGTGCATCGGGCAAAGTAAGAAAACTGCTCAGATAGTTCCTAATTAGGTCCTCAATTTCTTTTTGATAAAAAATGGCTGGGGTGTCTCCATATTCATGGGAGTCACCAACTGTGATTTTTCCATGACCATGTTGAGAAACCAAAACATGGATTCCAAGTTCCAACAATTTTGGATGTTTCTTGGATAAGCGATCCTTTAACATTTTGTGAGACGGTAACTCAGTAAAAGCTGGATAATGCAGTAGAGACAATCCTGCGGCCAACATAGGGCCTAAGAGCCAACTACAAGGCTGTGCCTTCGTTCGAAACATTTGTAATTGGCAATTGACCACACCACTATTGCGAAATTCATTAGGGAAGAGTGTTTGTAGATCTGACCCTGTACAGATAATGATCTGTTCGGCGCACCACCGCTCTCCATTCGCAATCAATTGACCTGATTCAACAGCTGTCACTTTCGTTGAATTTTGGAAATTGACACCACAATCCTCTAAAAAAAGAGAAATCTTTTGGAGTGCATCCTGGGGATCAACACAGATTTCTGATTCACTCCAAAGAGCACCAAGCAACCCTTCCTGAACCAAACCAGGACTTTTCTTCAGAGTCTCTTTTGGAGTCAGTAGACGCAGCCCCTCGATGTCTTGTCTTGAAGAGACAAGTTCCTCCAAAACTTCAATTTCCTCTTTGGAACGAGCCACCAACAGAGAGCCACATGGATTGAACCAAAACTTGGTACTTTGGCCAAGTTCCAACCAAAGATTGCGAGTTCGCTGTGCTCTTTCAAAAATTTTTCCTGGTCTCATGCCTAGGGGATAGATCATCCCAAAATTTCGAACAGAAGCTCCTCTAGCCCGCAGATCTCTTTCAAATACAGTAACTTTTTTTTGTCGTCGTGTAGCTTCCAGGGCAAAGGCCAAACCCAAGATACCCCCACCAACAATTGCCACGTCTGTTTTATTCAATTGCTTCATCGGTCTTTTGCCAAGAGAGTAAAGCACCTCCCCTAGTAAGTGATAATTTTTCTCAAAATTTTACTGCTTTTCGCACTGTAAAAAAACTTTAAGAAGTCGTTTCCAACTGATTTTTCCTCAAAATTATTAAGAAAGAGTTAGGTCGAACACTTAATGACACTCAATACTTGACTGTTCCCGAATTATCCTTTGTAACTAATTCGCCACTTGGAATGCCCCTTTATTTCCAAGGCCAGGCTTACACCCCGAAATACGACACTAACCTTCCGAGAGGTCACCAAATGAAGAAATTCATCCTGCTTGGACTGGCTGTTGCGGCCTGTGCAACCACCGTTTCTGCCAATTGTCCAACTGTTTTAGCTGATGCAGCCAAAGGTAAGTATCCCAATCAGTATGATTTGCAGGAATTTGAGACTGCGCACAACTGTAAGCTAAATTTTTCAGGAAATCCTGATGCAGCCGCCCTAAATAAGCGAATTGCCGGTAATCCGGGATTGCCTGACGTCAATCAGAGGCTTCCCAGCGAACCACTCGTGATCACTCCGTACCAAAAAATTGGTAAACATGGGGGCGTTTTTAATGGAATCTCAAAAGCTACAGAAGCTGGAACCTCTGACCTGCTTTCTGTCCGTCATGTGAATCTGGTTCGCTTCTCCGACGACCTCGCTACAATCGTTCCAAATGTCGCCAAAAGCTGGGACTGGAATAACGATTTTACTGAAGTGACCTTCACTCTCCGCGAGGGCCACAAATGGTCTGATGGTCAACCATTCACTGCTGAGGATGTAGCATTCTGGTACAATGGAATGGTGATGGATAAAAACATCATTGAATCTCCTGCAGACCGCTTCCTTTCTGATGGCAAGCCAATGAAGGTGGAGGCAATCAGTGCTTCTAAAGTTCGCTTCACCCTCAACGCACCAAAGCCAGGACTGATCGCCCAATTCGCAACGGACTTTGCTCAACCATTCCAACCAGCTCACCTGCTGGGCAAGTTCCACCCTTCCATGAATAAGGACGCAAACCAGTTGGCTCAATCATTGGGTTTCAAAGATGGCTATGAAGTAATCAATTTTTACTACGGCCAGTCCGATTGGAAAGACGTTCCTCAACCCATTCTGAAAGATGCAGCAAAAGCCAACAAATTAGTTGAGGCTGGATTCACAGCTGTGGCTCCAACTCTTGAATCATTCATTGTTGTAGAAGATACACTTGATGGGCGTCGGCTTGTTGCCAATCCATACTTCTTCATGGTTGATTCCCAGGGCAACCAGCTTCCCTACATCAATGAAATCAATGAAGTCTATATTGGGGATGAAGACGTTCAGACAGCCAAAATGGTTGCTGGAGAAGTGAGCTACAAGGCTCAGTCCGTCAATCTACCTTCCGGTCCTGTTCTGCTTCAAAACGCAGAGAAAGGGAATTATTCGGTAGAGCTTAGACCAACTATTGGTATGTCTGTCTTCTCTTTCAATCTGACCACACAAGATGAGGCAAAGCGAGCAGTTTTCAATGACTTGAATTTCCGCAAGGCAATGAGTCATGCCATCAACCGTGATCAGATCAACGAGATTGCCTATTTTGGTTTAGGGACACCTCTCCAATACACTGCTTTTGATGCTGACACTGCCGCATTCGTCACCAGCGATCAGCGCAATGCCAACATTAAGTTTGATCAAGACGGAGCAAAAAAGCTGTTGGACGCCGCTAATGTCAAAGACCAAGATGGTGACGGGGATCGCGACTTACCAAACGGTCAGGAATTCCGATTGAACATTCAGTTTGCCACCCAGGGAGTTGCTGCTCAGGTTGTTGAGATCATTGCACAAAATTGGTCTGATGTAGGCATAACCACATCCATTAAAGAGGTCACTTCTGATGAGTACCGGGCATCTCAATCTGCTAACGAACTGGATGTTCATGTGTGGAACAAAGGTGAGCCACTAGCTGTATTCCTTGGCGATAAAGCTGAACTAGTACCTCCCTTCGCGAGCTACTTCGGTTTGCGTAACGGTATGCTTTGGGAGCAGTACATCAACACCAATGGTAAAGAAGGAGTGAAACCTCCATCGACTATCGATGAGATGCAGAATTTAGCGCGAGATTTTACAACTGTTCCTGCGGGTACTGCTCGTTCAAATGAGTTGGGACGCAAGATTGCTCAGCGCACTGTGGAAGACTTGTTCTTCATTGGCACAGTCAAAGCCGTTGCACCAATCTATTTCTCAAACAACCTATCGAACTTCAAAGTTCCAGTAACTTCATCCTATTCATACTATCGGACGTTTCCCTACCTAGCTCCCCAATGGAGTCTGAACTAATCATTTCTTGAACTCATGAGGTCTGCATTCTGAGGAGTGCAGACCATCCCCCAAGCATCTTTTCTCTTTGGCCATGAAGTCAGCATGAGTTTTCTAGCAGAGACCTGGCTTTTCTGGTCACTCTTTATTCTTGGACTGTTTCTCTTCCGGCAGGCCCGGCGTTCTTTAGTTGGCCAGTTTCTTTTCGAAAGATTTCTACTCGCACTCTTTACCCTTCTCTTAGTTTCAATTGTCATTTTTGCCGTGATGGAGGCGGTTCCCGGCGACTGTGCAACTCGCATGATTGCCTATAAGAATACCCAAGGAACGGTCATCACAGATGCAGATATTCAAGCAGAACGTAAGTTGCGCGGACTTGATGGTGCCGTTTACGAACGCTGGGGAAAGTGGGTCTATGGACTGGTGACCGAGGGAGATCTGGGATTTTCATGTGAAAAAAGAGCACCAGTTCAACAAGTTTTGGGGAATCGATTCCTTATTTCTCTGGCTGTCTGCGGACTCGGATTACTGTTTGCCTACTCCTTGGCGCTGCCATTGGGGGTGATTTCTGCTATCATCATGACCCAATCCTTGGTTGATCATGATCCCCAACACTCAGCAGGGGAAAAATTTGGTAGAAGCCTCGGATTAGTCACTTCAAAGATTTTTGAGGCACTGCTCCGCATTGTCTCTTACCTTGGCTTGGCGTTACCCAATTTTTTGATAGCTCTGGGAATCATCGTCTTCTATATCCAACTGGACCTTGATGCACCAATCGGTCTCTTCTCCGAGGAATTCAGGGACCAAGCTTGGTGGCTTGACGATGGGTTCAATACTGCCAAGTTTGGAGACTTTTTGTGGCATTTTTGGTTACCAGTTTTCACACTGGGATGGTCCGCAACAGCTCTACAATTACAGACCGTTCGTGCCTTAACCATTGATGAGGCAAATAAGCTCTATGTCACAGCTGCACGAGCGAGGGGCCAAGCTGGAGCCAGCCTTTGGATGCGTTATCCAGTTCGACACTCTATTGGTCCTCTGGTCAACTCAGTTGGATTTGACTTCAACAGAATCTTCAACGATCTACCCATTGTTGCTTCCATCATACTTTTGACAGATGCTGGGCAACTATTGCTGACTGCTTTAGCTTTCACGAATGATCAGGAATTAGCCTCATCCATTCTCTTTCTGATTACACTCACAATTGTTGTGGTAAATTTTTTGAGTGATATCCTACTGGCTCTCTTCGATCCAAGAATTCAACGTAGTGTCTTGAAGGGAGGGTGATGCGAGCAGAGAGTTACTACACTGCTGGTCAATTTGCTCTGATTCGGGCTCGATTTTTCAGAAAGCCCGTTTCCTGCGCAGCTGGAATCCTCCTGACAATACTGATCCTAACAGGCCTTTTCGCCTCTTTCCTCTCTCCCCATGAACCAAATTCAGCAGGTGCTAATCGACAGTACATCAACGGTCCCCCACAAATGCCCAAGTTTCGGGATCAAGATGGTAGTTGGTCCAAACCCTATCTGTGCACATTTGAACAACAACTTGACCGAAAGACACTGCGAAGAGTTCAGGTAGAAAATTGTGAGAAAAAGCGCTACCTGACTTGGTTCACACGAAGTTGGGAATACCAGCTGTTCAGCCTGAATTTGGGATTCACGCAATTCACCCTAACCTCAGACCTTCATCTCTTTGGCATTGAGAAGGGTCAAATCCATCTCTTTGGTACTGAGAAAGCTGGTAAAGATATTTTTGGTAGAACCCTTCATGCAATCTGGGTTTCGCTTTCCATTGGTTTCCTTGCGCTGACGATCAAGCTCACAACCTCGTTACTGATTGGGGGGATTTCTGGGTATTTTGGGGGTCGCATTGATGCTGTACTCCAAACCTTTACCGAGGCTGTTAGAGTCATTCCTTCCATCCCTATTTATTTGGCCTTGGCGGTTGCGATGCCAGATGAGTGGAGCTCTGAAACTCGTTATTTTGCGATTGCATTCATCATTGGAGCATTTGATTTCCCTACCTTAGCGCGAAGATTACGAACTCATCTGCTAGCGGAGCGCAACCAAGAATATATTCTTGCTGCAAAACTCTCTGGTTCAAGCTCCAGTCGAATCATTCGGAGGCATCTGATCCCTAGCTTCCTTAGCTATATCATCGTGGATACTATCATCAACGTTCCTTATATCATTCTAGCAGAGACCTCCCTGAGTTTTCTGGGCCTGGGATTGTCGGAGCCTGTCAATTCGATTGGTGTATTGCTCTCCCAAGCACAAGACGTCGAAGTACAGCAGAGCCTCCTCTGGTACTACATTCCTGTCGTATTTTTTGTGCTGATGATTCTGGCCTTTGTCTTGGTCGGGGATGGACTGCGTGATGCGGCTGATCCTTACTCTGAGGACGGTCGATGAGCGAACGTCTTGTTGATGTGAAAAATTTGCAGGTTGACTTCAAGACCGAAGAAGGCTGGTTCACTGCTGTCAAGAACGTCAGTTTTCATATTGAAGCTGGGCAGGTACTTGGCTTGGTAGGTGAAAGTGGTTCTGGCAAATCTGTTACTGCCAAAAGCCTCATGCAGTTGAATAGTAACAACGCAATCTATCGAGCACCCTCGCAGATCAACCTCTACAATAGCGGACATAGCGTTCCAGTTTTGCAGTTACGATCCCCTAAAGCCTTGAGGCAACTCAGGGGTGGTCTCATCTCCATGATTTTTCAAGAGCCAATGGCCAGTTTTGCTCCAGCAATTTCGCTTGGTAAGCAGATGGTGGAAACGATTCAACTTCATCTTGGCTTCAGCAAACACGAGGCGGAACAAGAAGCAATTCATTGGCTTGGCCAAGTGGGATTAACTGAACCAGAGCGGAGGTTAAAGCAGTATGTCCATGAATTGTCAGGAGGAATGCGCCAGCGGGTAATGATCGCTACAGCGCTCTCCACCAAGCCCAAGCTTTTGATTGCTGATGAACCCACTACAGCTTTAGATGTAACTATCCAAGCTCAAGTACTCGATCTATTGCTTGAACTCAGGCAGCGGTTCGGAATGGCGATGCTTTTCATCACACATGATCTGGGTGTCATTGGGAAAGTGGCCGATGCTCTTTGTGTGATGCAATCTGGGCAAATCGTAGAGGAAGGACCCGTTAAGAAAACACTCCTGACCCCATCACACGAATACACAAAGCGTCTGCTGGCAGCAGTACCTAGTCTCAAACAACTTAAGTTCAAACGTGAGTGTGTGACGAAATCAAGTGAGCAGAAACCTTGGAGTTCTCTCGTGAAGGTAAAAGATCTGGATATTGTTTACGAGAGCAGTGCTGGATTGCTAAAACGGAGCAGTTTTACAGCTGTTTCAGCAGCTAATTTTGAGATTCCAACTGGAAAGATTATTGGTCTTGTCGGAGAGAGTGGATCTGGGAAAACCAGCTTGGAGAGAGCTCTGTTAAAGGCCATTCCTTTTCAAGCAGGAAGCATCCATTATCAGTTCAACGATGAAAAATTTGATCTGAATGGCTTGAGTGGCTCATCACTAAAAGCTTTTCGTCAACATGCACAGATGGTTTTTCAAGACCCGTATGGTTCTTTGAATCCGCGCTTGACCGTCAGAGATATCATCGCGGAACCTTTGGAGGCAATGCAACTGACGCAAAATCGTAATGAAACTGATTTGCGAGTTCGTGAAATTGCGACACGCTGCCGACTGGACCTGGAGCATCTCAGACGTTTCCCTCACGCTTTCTCCGGCGGGCAGAGACAACGGATTTCTATTGCCAGAGCACTGATTTGTCGTCCGTCCTTCATTGTTGCAGATGAAGCTGTTGCCGCATTAGACGTATCAATCCAGGCGGAGATTCTTGAGCTGATGAAGGAACTACAGAAAGAACTGGGCCTGACAATCCTTTTCATCTCTCATGATCTCAGTGTAATCGCCAACCTATGCGAACAAGTGATCGTCATGCAGCATGGCAAAATTGTGGAGCAAGGCCCTGTGGAGCAAATTTTTCTCGAACCGAAAGAAGACTACACGCGGAATCTGATTTCTGCCATTCCCACTCTCGATAACTTGGGAGAAATCAATGCCTCGTAAGGTTCTGCTGATCACAGCTGATCAGTTCCGGTTCGACCATCTTGGATGTACGGGGCATCCCCTCAATCCAACTCCAAATCTAGACCGCCTCGCCGCAGAAAGCTCTCTCTTTCTCAAACACTTCACAAACGCAATTCCTTGTGGCCCTTCAAGAGCTTCGCTACATACTGGACTTTATGCTTGTAATCACCGATCAGTGACCAATGGGACTCCACTTGATCGCAGGCATACTAACCTTGCTTTGGAATTGCGCAAAGCCGGTATTGAACCTTTACTTTACGGGTACAGCGATACCTCAGAGGATCCCAGAAGAGTTCATGCTCAGGACCCTAGTTTAGACACATTTGAAAGTATTTTACCCGGATTCAAATCGGTTGTTGATTTCAACCTTGGTTATTTGGAGGGCTGGCTAGATTGGCTTGAGGATCAAGGTTACGAAAGGCCCAATCCATCTGAATCAGTCTTTCATCATTCTCCAGAGAAAATTACGCAAGGCCGTTTCTGTGATGAACCTGCATTTTATGCTGCAGAGCATTCAGATACTGCGTACCTCACCCATCATGCTTGCCACAAGATCCGCAATTATCGCAACAAAGACTGGTTCATTCATCTGTCCCTGCTGAGGCCTCATCCTCCATTGATCGCACCTGCACCTTACAATCGTCTTTACAATTGGAGAGACCTGCCTCTTCCAGAGAGAGGGTCCTCACGTAAAAGCGACGCGGCAATGCATCCTCTGTTAGAACTTTGGCAGCAAAAAATTGATACAGAGGATTACTTTGGGAGCCAAGCAAATATGCTTCGGCTTTGTGATGAAGATATCCTCCGTGCAAAAGCAGTTTATTTGGGGTTGATCACAGAAGTTGATAAAAATCTTGGGAAGATTTTTGATTTATTAAAGGAAACAGGGCAGTGGGACGATACTTTGATCATTTTTACAAGTGATCACGGAGAACAGTTGGGTGACCATCATTTGTGGGGAAAGGGAGGCTGTTTTGACCCATCGTGGCATATTCCACTAATTCTACGAAATCCTAAAAACCCAGCCAGTCAAGGCATCACCGTTTCGGCCTTCAGTGAACATGTTGATATTACACCAACGATTTTGGCCTGGTTTGACCAAGAGATTCCACCGGTAATGGATGGTAGAAGTTTGCTGCCTATTTTGAAGGCTGAAACACCTAAGGACTGGAAAAGAGGGATATTTTGCGAATTTGATTGGCGTTCACTGCCAGAAAGGCATGTAGCGCGTGACGAACTTCGGCAGTTCGAAAATCAACAGCTTTGTCTCTGGAGAGATGATGATTTCAAATATGTTCATTTTGCCAAGCATCCTCCGCTACTGTTCGATTTAAAAAATGATCCGCATGAAACAACTAATCTTGCCGAAGATCCTGCTTACGTTTCAGTCTGTAACAGATACCTCTCAACCTTGCTGCAACACCGAATGCGACATTCTGATCGCAATCTGACTCTCTGGCAACTCACCAATGATCAATGAGTTGTTAGCGAGCTGTGCTGTACGCTGTCTAATCGATTTTCCAACTCCCGCAACACTTGGATGATTTGATCCTCCTCATTTGGAAGAATTTTGCGGACTTCTCGGATAAAATCTTCTGGAGATAGCATGCAAAACATTGGTAGTCGCCAAGACAGCTCCATCATGAGATAGGAATGACGCTGAAATTCTAAAAACGTTCTGAAATTTTCTCCAGATTGTCGAATAAATTCCGGCCAAATCACCTGTGGTTGACTAGCCGCGAACAGTGATGACATAAACTTGTTCTGATTATCCTGCATGGTTTTCCTCAATTGAACACTCTGCTCATTGCGGACTGCTTCCAAGACTTGCATTGAGATATCCAGATTGATTCTTATCTTTCCAAGCAAGCTTTCAACTACATTGCTTAACACAACCTCATCAATTTCTGATTGAGTTTCCATACCTCTCCTACTATCACCTTTTTGCCACTGTAGTTGATATCTCACTCTCTGTGTTCAATACTTCCTTGCGTGCTACCAGCAGGAAAATCCTGCCATTTTCTTTCATTGGTCCTGCAATCTTTTCAGCAGGAGTGCCTCTCCCCCAGAAAATATCGGCCCTTCCATGACCTCTGATTGCCCCCCCTGTATCCTGAACAACTGCAAACTTTTGTAGTATCTCCTTCGATGGTGAAATCTCTTGGGGCAGATTTGTTTCGTAAAAGACCAATCCTCCCTTTGGCACAAGCCGATGATCCATGGCGATGGAGCGTTCAGGAGTCAGCGGTACTTCAATATTTCCTAAGGGACCGTCTCCAGGAATATGCCGGAAAAAAGTATAGCTGGGATTGTAGTTTAGAATTTCCTGTACTCGCTCTGGATGAGCATAAAGATATTCTTTCAAGGCTTTCAGAGACATTTTTTCCCTGGGGATTTCACCAAGCAATATTTTACCAATAGCCCGGTAAGGGTGCCCATTTTGATCAGCGTAGTTAACTCGGTAAAGATCTTTGTTCGGCAACTGAATCACACCAGAACCCTGAATTTGTAAGAAAAACAACTCAATGTCATTGATTACCCAAGCTAATGGAGTGGCACGACCCTGAAGGGAATTCTGATAGGAAATCTCATCACGATCATCATATTTGACAAATTTTTGATCCACGATTTTCCCACGTAAAATCCCATTGCCATACTTTTCATCAAAGTTGCTCAAATTGACGGTGACTAGATCGCTGGGCACTCCATACAAAGGGACCGGAAATTTCTCTGACTCATTCAAGCTACCTTTCAGGAGAGGTTCATAGTAGCCAGTAAAGAAGGCCTGATTCTTCTCATTCAGACTTTCGAACCACAAAAAATCTTGCTCAAGTTTTTCGAGTCTTTCCACTTCAGGCAATTCAAGAATCCTCAAAAAATGCTGATGAGAAGCAATCATTTCCTCAGGGGAATACTCCACACTTCCATATTGAAATCGTTGATCTGTAGGTAACCGCTTGTAATATTCTATGGAATACCCCAGGGCTCGCTGTAAAGCATTAAGATCAGGGTTTGATTCAAGTTTCAGTGCATTAATCTCCACTTTTGACAGGGGTCTAGGGTTCTCCGTTGTGGTACTCGTAGTACAACCAATCAATGATATGGTAATTATCAAAACCCACCCCAAAGGTGGGAGGGATCTTATGATTCTACGCATGATGATTTACTGTCTAGGGTTCTAAGTTGCTGGAGATGTGTCACTTGCTTCTCCATGAAGGCTATGTCATACCCGATAGCAGAATTTTTGGAAACCAGAACTTGTTAATTTTAATTTATTCCATTCATTCGGAGCTTGAGCATGAGTGTGATTGAAGTCCGTGTCCCAGATATAGGCGATTTTCAGGATGTGGAAATTATTGAGATCCTCGTGAAACCAGGGGATTCTGTTGAGGCTGAGACCAGTATGATCACGCTTGAATCAGACAAAGCCACGATGGATGTCCCAGCACCGCAAGCAGGAGTAGTTGCAGAGTTACTAGTGAAAGTAGGTGATCGGGTTTCTGAGGGCAACTCAATACTGAAAATGGAACCAGCATCTGCAACAGATAGCAAGAACACTGTTGAGGAATCACCGAAAACCGCTTCGGTTGTGCAAGAACCACCTCAAGCAGCATCTCACTCCGGAAAAGCAGATCTTGAAGCACAAGTCGTTGTTTTGGGGTCTGGTCCGGGGGGGTACACCGCAGCTTTCCGAGCCGCAGACTTAGAGCTGGACACCATCCTGATTGAAAAAGGAAAAATTGGAGGAGTTTGCCTAAACGTTGGCTGTATTCCCTCAAAGGCACTGCTTCATGCTGCAAAGGTAATTGAGGAAGCCCAATCCATGTCAAGTCACGGGATCAAGTTTGGTACACCAGAGATTGATATAGACTCCCTTCGCTCTTGGAAGGATAGCATTGTTGGAAAACTCGTTGGTGGTTTGACTGGAATGTCCAAGCAGCGCAAGGTCAAAGTCGTTGAAGGATATGGAGAGTTTCTAGACCCATTTCATATTCGTGTTGCAACTGAAGATGGCGGTTCCAAGACGATCAAATTTGAAAAAGCCATCATCGCAGCCGGATCGGTGCCAGTCTCCTTACCATTCTTACCAGATGATCCAAGAATTGTTGATTCCACTGGAGCGCTTGAATTGCGAAGCCGACCAAAAAAGATGCTAGTAATTGGAGGTGGCATCATTGGTTTGGAAATGGCCACAGTCTATCATGCGTTGGGTGCAGAGATAACGGTTGTTGAGATGATGAAGGGACTCATGATGGGAGCAGACCGAGATGTTGTTCGACCCTTCGAAAAGTGGATCAGCAAACGCTATGAGAATATTTGGTTGGAAACCAGAGTCACTAAAGTTGACGCATCTGAGGAAGGTTTACTAGTAACTTTTGAGGGCAAATCCGCACCTGACAAACCTCAGCTTTATGATTTAATTCTCAGTTCTGTTGGTCGGGTCCCAAACGGCCTGAAAATCAGTGCTGACAAAGCTGGAGTGGCTGTTGATGAGCGTGGATTCATTTCTACAGATTCTCAGATGAAAACCAACGTTCCTCACATCTTTGCAATTGGCGATATTGTTGGCCAACCGATGCTCGCGCACAAAGCGACTCACGAAGGTAAAGTGGCTGCTGAAGTTTGCGCTGGTATGAAATCTCATTTTGATGCGCGTGTGATTCCTTCAGTGGCCTACACAGATCCAGAAGTAGCTTGGGTTGGATTAACTGAAGAACAAGCAAAAGCTGATGGGATAGCTTATGGCAAAGGAATTTTTCCCTGGGCTGCTAGTGGACGATCACTCGCTCTCGGTCGGGATGAAGGGATAACGAAAGTGATTTTTGATGAGCATACGGATCAAATTCTTGGTGTCGCTATTGTGGGACCGAATGCTGGAGATTTGATTGCGGAGGGTGCTTTGGCAATCGAAATGGGCTGTGACGCTTCTGATATCGGATCAACTATTCACCCCCATCCAACACTCTCAGAAACCGTTGCCATGGCTGCAGAAGCTTTTGAAGGAACCATCACGGATCTGTACATGCCCAAGAAAAAATCAAAAACTCCATCAAAAGCTGCTTAGTTGTTATGAAGACAGTTGGGGTTGAAACTACGAACACTGGAACCCGTCTACGTTTCTTGGTGAGGCTTTTGGTCTATCTTCTGATTTTTGGGAGCTTAGTCTATGTTCAGGCCACCTTCTCCGGCAACTTCAAATTGGTTGACTTGAGATCGGTTTGCTTTTGCACAAAATCCACTAATTGATTGCCCCGCAACCAGGGCAAATGTTTATCAACATCTAAAGCAAAATCCCAAAGATGAGTCTTCAAGGATTTTATTTGCCTGTGATTATTCTGTGCTGCTTGCTGCTAATCGGTTGTGGCAATCGGAACACTCGCTTTGGGTTTGGTGTAGGAGTTCACATGGAGGCTCCTCCTGGCATGAAAAAAGGGGTGGGGTTGAGTTCCTGGTATACCAGCAGCAGCACAAGTTCCTCCACCATGACCAAAGAAGAATTTATGGGAGCCGAGCTGGATAAATTTATTCAGCAAGGGCACCCACTAATCGCCGAAGAACTCGTTATTGGAGAAGGCCATCATCTTGAAGCCCTTGTGACTTTGGCAATGGTACCTAGACAAGAACAATCACTTTGGCTGAAAAGTATTCGTGAGAATTGCTTTGAAAAAAATATCAATCATACAAAAGAATGTTTAAGGCAGCAGGCAAAGGAACAACAAGTAAAGTCACTACAAAAACGTAAAGAGGCTAAAGATGTCTCTTGAGGAAATTCAGGTCGTAATCCAAACCCACCAAGAATGGTTGAATTCCAAAGGCGTTTCGGGGCTGCAAGCAAATTTTAAAGGAATGGACTTAAGTGGATATGATTTAAGGCAGCAAGATTTAAGTGGTGCAGATTTTACCGAGGTAAATCTCCAGCAGGCCAATCTTGAAAAAGCAAATCTCCAAGGGGCTAACTTTCAAAATGCCAACTTGGACTTTTCAAACTTGCACCGAGCCAACCTCTGGGGAGCTTATCTTGTTGGTGCGTCCCTAAGACACTCCTGTTTAAAAAAGGCTTGGGCAAAATTCGCTGACTTCAGGAGAACCACTTGGGAAGGTGCTCAACTGATTCAAGCCAACTTCTGGGGAAGCAATCTTGAGGGGTCTGATATTGATCAGTTTTCTCAGAGTCCTCTTGAATTAGCAGGAGTGAATTTTCAGGAGGCGACCTGGGTGAATGGCAAACGATGCCTGCGGGGATCTGTAGGAAGAATTGTTATCGCTGACGCGCTGTCTGTTCCAAAATAATCACAGCGCTCATTCCAAGAAAAAACATTACCAAGGGCATCAAGAGGCTAGCATCCAATACAGGTAAGATATTTTCTTCACGAACCACGTATTCTTTTCCGTTGATCAGTTCGCTCTCGATCACAACTTTCCAGGGCCACACCTTCCTCATTGCTCCGATCATTAGACCAGTCAATAAGCACATCGTTATCTGCTCAAAGCGCTGTAAGCAAAATTTCAATATTCTGCTGAAACTCAAGATTCCAATGAGACATCCTGAGATAAAAACCAACAATGCTTCTAAATGCCCATCATCAAACGGGGAGCGCAGAGCACCCGTGATGAACTGATATTTGCCAAGAATTAACAATAGGAATGAGCCACTCAACCCCGGAAGAATCATCGCACAAATTGCAATTAACCCACAAAAGAATAAAAACTGAGGCGAGTTCGGGGTCTGAATGGGTATGAGCCCAACAACTTGGTAAGCGAACAATCCACCTGCTGTTGTGGTCAGTAAAGCTGCTATATTCCAGTTGGGAATTGCTCGGCCCACATACCAAATTGAGGCTAAAACCAATCCAAAGAATAGCGACCAGATTTCTACAGGATAATTTGACAGCAGAAAGTGCATTAAGCGAGCAGTCGACAAAACAGCCACAACAATTCCTCCAAAAAGGACTAGTAGAAACTTCAGATGGATTTCTACTAAGGCCTCTTTAAATTTACCTCGTAATCCAAGCCAGATCGAACTCAAATTAATCGAGGAAATAGCTGAGAGGAGATGATGGTAAATGCCGGTAATGAAAGCGATCGTACCACCTGAGACGCCAGGGATGATGTCTGCAGTCCCCATTGCGAGCCCCTTCCCAAAAAGGGTGAGAGCCTCTCTTGTTGATTTTGGACCGGGCGCACTGTTCCAAGCCTGTGACCAGGTCAACTCCACTTCAGATTCAGTTTTGGGTTCTGGCATTAGGTCAAACGAGGAGTTGCGACTGAGGTACCTGATAGAAATGATCCTGATAGTTTTTCTTCAGCATCGAGTAGATTTCATCAGCAAAGGTAGGATCCTGCATTTGTTGTCGCAGTTGCCGGCAGAAGGGACGTAATTGAAGGGGGGAATCAATCGATTTGCGAAGAAATTGATTGGTCAGTACTTGAAGTTCCCAGAGAAACGATTCAGGTTCCATCTCTAGAAGTAGCAGATCTCCCTGATATTCATCAAAGAGTTGTTGACTGAATGTATCCACCAAACTAAAGAAATCTTCACCAAGGACGTGAAGTGATGAAACCTCCTTAGCCTGAACTCTTTGTGAGAGATTCTGAAAAAATGTGGGATATTCTGTAGCAGATAAATCTGGCATGGAAGATTTTAATGTAATTTGATCTGAGTTTGGCTGCCAATGAAAAGAAAATCTGCAAAGACTATGACAATAATTTTAAATTCCTTCAGTAATCAAGATTTTCAGAAATTGTAATTGAACACAAGATTTGGCTGATTCTTATCTAAATTCCATTGAAACTGCCAATTGCTGACAAAACCTTTGATTTCTCCCTCGGCTTTAATTTCACTCAAAATATTTCTAGCTTGAATGTACTGATATCCACTATATCCAAAGGCAGCACCCACAATCCATGGTAGCAGTTGACCAACCCCTTCTGATTGTTGCGCCAATTCCAAACGGCCACTAAGAAGCAGTAGTGTTCCTGCCCCGGTCCCAACCGTAGCTATCAGCCATCGCTCTTCTTCTGCAGCAGCAATTTGAAAGCGTTGAAGCCATAAATCTCTGTCCGTGATTACTAATTCAGGCTGAAGTGGGAATTCTTCTTGTGGAGGCTCTAATCTCTTCTGCGTATCTAACTCACGCCTGGTGTCTGAGATCAACTTGATCTGCTTACTGACGTCTAAATAAGTCTTTACAAAATCGCCCTCCCGAACTTGCTCGATTTGCTGGACAATTATCGCATTTGCCCGGCCCTGACTAATCCGATGAATGCGGGCTATCGCTATATTTGTCTCTTTGGGCACCTCTGAATCACCAGAACTCAACAGATCAGCTTCTCGACGAAAAATCACCAATTGAGCTCCCATCTCCAAACCGTGCTCAATTCCTAAATCCACGACAATACTGCTGTTCGTGAGACTCGTCACATATCCCTGCAATTCTGTATTTTTGGAGAGTCTTTGGGCAAGCATGAAAAACTCTTCATGCATCTGGGCGTCAGTAAATAAAATCTGATCAGTGTAATCTGTCACATTCGTCAATACGTCAACCAGCCGAACATCCATCTGAAAACCTTGGGCCTCTCCATCAACTCCTAAGACCGAGGTGTTTCTGATGGATCCTACGAGAACCTTGTCGGCTCGGAACAACTTTCCAACCAAAACTCCACAGGCAATGTCATTACAATCTGCGAGGCTGGGATCTCTTTCGCGAATTTGAGCGTTCCATTCTGATGGGCCAACAACTGTGAAGTGATTCGTGTTGAAGATACTTAACTGTAAAGCCTTACTAACCTCACCAGCTGCCGTTTCGGTCATCCCATAGG
>WTIF01000132.1 GCA_011522845.1 Deltaproteobacteria bacterium | reverse complement strand
GGAGGAGTTGTTGGCGGTGGTGCATCAGTTTCGTTTGTGGGAAGAAGAGGAGGAGGAGAGAGAAGAGGCAGAGCACAATCTAGCGGCCTTGCCTCAACCAGAAGAAAGTGACGAATCGGAGAGTTCGTTGGAAAACGAGACAGAGAGATTTTCATAAATTAATTTTTTAGTTCGTTATTTTTGTAATCATTGTACCTGTAACTACTACCAACCCTTTTCAGGCAGAATGATGATTCCATCACTCGCTGAGGAGCTGTTTTATGGCTATTCTAAATCAAGATAAAATGACTTCTCATCGTCTAGGTGGCAGGCCAATCCTGTTGCTCTTTCTCCTTGCTGCTTTATGGATTCCACAAACTGGTCAAGCCAGTACGGTCATCCTTGAAGACATGGTGGTCTCGAAGTGCTTCAAGCAGGGGCTCTGTGAGATGGGTCATGCTGCAGGAGTTGTGAGTAAGGAAGCCCAGCGTTTTGGGTTTCATTTGCCCAAACTGATGGTTCAGTTGAGAGAGTTTGAGGAAAAATCACTACTGCGGCTGGATCCCAATTGCTTCAAAGATAAGAAGTGGCAGTCCCAGCTGTGGGAAGAAACTGTTGAGCTGATGCAGGAAAAAAACATCAAGTTGGTTGGTGAAAAATTTAGGCGTTCCCTGATCACTTATACCTATGTCAACGGCAAATCATTGGGTGAAATTCTGCGTGAACTCCGAGTTCAGATTAGCTGCTGAAATGTCCAACGCCCTCGCCTTCTGATTCCACCTGATTCCTGACCAGAAGCAAAGGCCTTCTAAAAATTGAGGTCTTTGCAACCTTCCCACTGGCTTCTGAGTTTACAATCGGTTACTCAAAGGAACATCTGTTCTTCCAACTACCGAGCAAGGAGCACTGATGCAATACTCCATTGCGACTGTTTGTCTATCCGGAACCCTCCGGCAAAAGATCGAAGCGATTGCAAAAGCAGGTTTTCAGGGAATTGAGATCTTTGAAAATGATCTGATCACTCATGACGGCAGTCTGAGTGAGTTACGAAAACTGTTGGCAGATCATGGCCTGAAAGTGCTGGTCTATCAGCCGTTTCGTGATTTTGAGGGAATGCCAGAGCCCTTGCGGAGCCGAGGCTTTGCGAGAGCCGAGCAGAAATTTGAGTTGATGCAGGAGATTGGTACCGACTTGCTGATGATTTGCAGCAACGTCTCTCCCAAGGCGATTGGTGGCATTCAACGAGCTGCAGAGGATCTTTTTGAACTCACTGAATTGGCAGCAAAACAGGGCTTACGAGTCGCATACGAAGCGCTGAGTTGGGGACAGCATGTGAATGACTATCGGGACTCCTGGGAAATCGTCCGGCGCGCAAACCACCCTTCACTCGGACTGACGTTGGACACCTTCCACATCTTCTCCCGGCAGACCGAACTCGATAGCATTGTCAACATCCCCGGTGATCGAATCTTTTTGGTTCAGGTAGCCGATGCACCTCAACTGACGATGGATCCCCTCTCTTGGAGTCGTCACCACCGCTGCTTTCCAGGCCAGGGAGAATTGGACCTTCAGGCTTTCATGGAACGCTTACGAGCCACTGGCTTTGATGGGCCTTTTTCTTTGGAGATCTTCAACGATCAGTTCCGGGCGAGTGATCCCTTCCGTCATGCGCGTGATGCCTACCGCTCTCTCGTCTACATGGCCCAGGAGACGGAGCCATCGTCCAAGGTGATGACCAAAAGTCGTGACTTGCCAAAGGTTGCTCAGCCAACAGGTATGGATTTTATCGAGTTTGCAGTCGATGAATCGGAACACCAGCAGCTCACGGGCTTTCTTCAAAAGACGGGGTTTGCTCACGTTGCTACACACAAGGTCAAGCAAGTGGAGCTTTGGCAACAGGGCGGCATCCGCTTGGTCATCAATCGGGAGTCTCAGAGTTTCGCACAGAGATACCACACAGAGCATGGGCTGTCAGTTTGTGCCTACGGGCTGAGCTGTCCAGATGTCCCTGGATTGCTCGAGCGAGCCACCAAGTTGGGTTATCAGATTGAATATGCGGATCCAGAGCATGATACTCATGGAATTGCAGCGATTACTGGACCTACAGGAGCCCTGCTGTATTTGGTCGATGCAAACGATCCCTCTCCGCACTGGGAGCGGGAATTTATTTATCATGCGGTCGATCCAAACTCATATCTATCCAGAGTGGATCATGTAGCGACAACTCTGCCGTTGGACCAGGTGTTGGAGGCGACATTGCTCTATCGATCCCTCTTTCAGATGCAGGCCTCTCCTTCGGTGAGTCTCCCGGATCCCCTTGGCTTGGTCAAAAGCCAGGTGATGGAAGTGACAGATCGTTCGCTGGCAATGACGCTGAATAGTACCTTGGCAGAAAAGACCGTGGTTGGTCAGATTCAATCACGATATCGAGGATCTGGAGTGAATCATATTGCGCTGGAAACCAGCGACATCTTTGCCTTGGCAAAATATCTGGAACAACAGGGAACCGAGGTGATGGAGGTTACTGGTCATTACTATGATGATCTGGCGCCACGCTTTGGTTTGTCTGCGGAACTGATTGCACAACTGCGGACTCACCACATTCTTTATGATGAAGACGAGCACGGATGCTTCTATCAACTCTACACCCGCTTGTTTGAGAAGCGCTTCTGCTTTGAATTTGTTCAGCGAGCTGGTTATCGGGGGTATGGAGCACCAAACGCTCAAATTCGATTGACGATGCAGGCCCGTGAATTGGAGCAGATGTAATTGGTCAACCCCGTCTTAAGCCACATAAGAATATAAAAATTAATTATGAGAAATGACTGATGACCCAGGTGATTTCCGGATACACCAAGCTAATTGCACACATTGGCTGGCCCACAGGGAGCTTCAAGGCTCCAATGATCTTTAACCCTTATTTTGAAAAAGAGGGGATTGACACCTTGGTTGTGCCAATGGGGTGTAAGGGGGAGGACTACCCGGAGTTTTTCAAATCCTTGTTCCAGTTGCAGAATATCACTGGTGCGCTGATCACGATGCCTCACAAGGTAAGTACCGTAGACATGTTGGATGAAGTGAGTACTTCGGTTCAGGTCTGCGGAGCCTGTAACGCAGTTAGGAAAGAAGCAGATGGACGATTGGTTGGAGACATGTTTGACGGGCAAGGTTTTGTTCGAGGTTTGGCACGTAAAGGTCGTCCGGCCAAGGGAGCTTCTGCACTGATTGTTGGCGCTGGTGGTGTTGGTTCAGCGATCGCAGTTGCCATGGCAGAAGCAGAGGTGGGACGCTTGGCGCTCTACGATACACGCTCAGAGGCAACAGAAAAATTAGCTGATCGACTTCAACAATTTTTCCCAAAACTATCCATCCAGGTTGGCAGTAATGATCCAGCTGGGTTTGAAATTGTGGTAAATGCCACCCCAATGGGCATGGAGCCGGGTGATCCACTCCCAGTTGATGTGGAGAGGATATCTAAAGAAACCATGGTAGGTGAAGTCGTGATGAAACAAGAAGAAACCCCGTTACTTAGGGCTGCTCAAGCAAAAGGGTGTTTGACCCAGATTGGTACGGATATGTTGTTTGAACAGATCCCTGCCTACTTGGAGTTTTTGAGACTGCCGACGACAAGCGCTGAAAATTTACGTTCTCTCTCTCGCATTCGTTACCAGTGAAAGGTCCCCATGCAACTCCCCTCTAATCCGTTCAAAGCCAACATTCTCAATGGACAACGGCAAATCGGCCTTTGGTGCTCCATCAATGATTCCAATATCGCGGAAATGTTAGCAGGCTGTGGCTTTGACTGGCTCTTGTTTGATACAGAACACACGCCGATGAGTCCTCTGGAAGTCCTTCCCCTTTTGCAGGCGGTGGCGCCTTATCCCGTTCATCCGATCGTTCGGCCCAGTTCACTGGATCCAGCGGAGATCAAGCGTTTTCTGGATTGTGGAGTCCAGTCACTGCTAATCCCTTATGTCCAGAATGTAGAGGAAGCCCAACTGGCAGCGGCTTCTGTAGCTTATGCCCCTGAAGGAATTCGTGGCTTTGCTGGCATCACTCGGGCGAGTCGATACGGAACAATTCCAAACTATGCAAAGCGAGCCCGTGAGGAAATATGTCTGATGGTGCAGATTGAGACCCAGGAAGCCTTGGAGCAGCTGGAAGCCATCGCTCAGGTGCCCGGAGTAGATGCGGTCTTCATCGGTCCGGCAGATCTCGCAGCTAGCATGGGCTATCCTGGAGAACCCAGCCATCCTGAGGTCAAAAAAGCATGCATTGAGGGAATGAAGCGGATTCGAGCAGTGGGCAAACCAGCAGGATTTCTAACGTTGGATCAGGAATTTCTGCAAGAGATCATCGAAGCGGGTTGTCTGTTCCCAGCGGTGGACACAGACTATGCGATCCTACGCCGAGGAGCGGTCGCTCAGTCTACGAAATGGACATCCATTAGCTGAGGCTTTTGGTCACTGAGCAGAGGTGAGGAGTCAGCTGGTCCTGCCGAAGTCGTCATCAAAGCGTTCAATGTCATCTTCTCCAAAGTAGCTGCCGGTTTGGACTTCAATAAAGACCAACTCCTCAGAGCCGGTGTTTTCGATCCGATGCTTTGTACGGATCGGAATGTCCACGGCATTGCCAGCGGTAAGCATGTTGTCGGACTCATCAAGAGTCACGCGGGCTTCTCCCTTGACGACATACCAGTGCTCTGCACGGTGCTGATGACGCTGTAGGCTGAGACGCTTGCCAGGTTGAACAACAATGCGTTTGACCTTGTGGTCTTCTTCATCGGCCAAAACGGTATAGTGGCCCCAGGGGCGGTGGTCGGTCAGTGCGGACATGCTTACAATTCTTATTGCGTTCGAGTTGTCAGTGAATCCGGAGAATAGTTGTTTTGGGCGGTGATAGGCAGCAAAGGCCGTTCATCCACAGGGACAGAGATCGTTTCCTTGGACTGATCAGCATACACCAATTCCAACTCAATCACTCTACCCACTTCCAGCGGGCCACGCAGCCCAATCAACATGATATGGATCCCACCCGGATGAAAACTCTGGGTCTCCAGGGCGGGTATTGGCACTTCTTGTAGGCGTTCCTTGCGAAGCATCCCATCTTCGTCCTTGGTCGTATGCAACTCGACACGCTCCGCTACCTCTGAGTGAACTTCCACCAATTTGCGCAGCTGCTCGCTCTCATTTCGTAGGTCCAGAAAAACCGCAGAGTTACTCGCATTGGGCGGCACCGCACGAGCCCAAGGATCCTCAATCTGAATAACAGAAGCGGTCGTTTGTGCAGGTAGCGGCTGATTTACTTTGGATGACGAGCAGCCTTGCAGTAACGCGATTATAGCACAGAGCAAAAGAGTGAAACTTCTCAACATCTTACAGAAAAACTTCAAGCTGGTTGGAAAAGACGCCTGGAGAGCAAAGACGAGCTGTTGAGTGCAGGGAACGCTTTAACTCCTGCCAACAGGCCCAAATTGATCAATGGCTCCAAAACAATCACGGCGAGGTACGCGGCACCAAAGCTGAGCACCTGAGCAATATTTTCAGCACCAAACCCTTGGCCATAGAAGGCCCAGAAAGCCACCCAACTGACAATTCCCCCCTGGTAGACAAGCGACAACTGCAGGACCTGTCCATAGCTCAAATCCTGGTAGGCGGTCTTTCTTGGAATGATCCGCTCTGCGACCGCAGAGACTAGAAAGAGCGGCAGCAACAACGTCGTAACGTTCATTCCATACTGAGGGAGATCCCACGGTGCCAGTAGGATTCCCTGGGCCAGTAAGCCGATAGCCAGACCAAAGGCCGTTGGCACCAGACCAAACAGGAGGAACAGAGTGGAACCAAGAATCAAGTGGACTTCTGAGACGCCAACTGGTGATGATGGGAGAATCTCAAAGAAAGAGAATACCAAAAGACTGGTGCAGATTGTTCTGCCAAGCAGGGTGCTTAGTCCGTACTGAACCAGGAATTCACGGAACTGACGTAGTACCAGACCACCTGCGGTGAGCGCAGTACCAAAGCCAAGCAGTAGTTTGGCGCCTTGAACAACTCCGGGTTCGATATGCATGGAAACTCTTTGACTGAGAAGTGAATAAAGGGAAGAAAATTTCTGAGTTTGGGTAGCAAAGCCAGCGCCAAAACTAGGTAGCACTGCTAGAAGAGTCAAGCAGTTGCCGAGAAAGGGAAGTCCCACTTGTGAATGTGCCGAGTGCCAAAGAAACTACAGCTATTCCATTTGTAATTTTCAATGCGTCGGAACCACAACCAAGAAAGGAAGAAATCATGATTGAATTGTACGAATTGGCCGCAACAGATGACAAACAGGTCTTCAGTCCCTACTGCTGGAGAATTCGCTTGGCCCTGCATCACAAGGGATTGCCGTTCAAGAGTATTCCCTGGCGTATGACCGAGAAGGATCGGATCGCCTTCGCAGATACAGAACGGGTACCTGTGCTTGTGGATGGAGAACAAAAATTATCAGATTCCTGGAAAATTCTGGAGTACCTGGATGAGCGATATCCAACACCCAGTCTGGAAATGAACCGTGCAGAGTTGAGATTCTTTCGACACTGGACCGAGATGGTCATGTTTCCAGGAATGATTCGGATGATCATCGATGAGATCCACAGGACGGTTCATGAGAAAGATCGTGACTATTTTCGAGCAACACGAGAGAAGACTTTTGGGATGCCACTAGAGGAATTTGCAGCCAACAAGGAGGCCAAGCTCGAGGAGTTTCGTAAGTCATTGAATCCTCTCCGAGCTACTCTGAAAGCCTTTGACTTTTTGGGAGGATCCCAGCCAAATCTTGCAGACTATCTTGTATTCAGTGGTTTGATGTGGGCGCGTTGTACGAGCCCAATGCCATTGTTGGCAGAGGAGGATTCAGTCTTTGCCTGGCGAGAGCGCATGCTGGATCTTTTTGATGGTATGGCTCGATCGATTCCCTGCCGAGAGATGAATTAATTTATTAAAAAAGCCGAGGGTTTTTCTTCGGCTTTTTCTGACAACTTACAATAAATTGCACCTCTTTGTAAAATAAGAGTTTTTCCCTGAGAATAACTACACTTGCCAAAGTGAATCACTCATCCGTAT
>WTIF01000248.1 GCA_011522845.1 Deltaproteobacteria bacterium | reverse complement strand
TTTTGAATAAATCAACCACCACAGCCACCAATGGTAACCTTGATTTCCTTAGTTGTTTTCATGAGTTGTCCATCGGCTTGCACAACAGCGTGGACGGCTGAAGTTTTGCCCATTTTGATACGGGTTGAAACGTACGGACGCAATCCTTTGCCAACTTTATAATGAGCGGCCAGTGGATTTGGGTTCTCATCAACCAAAAGAGAAATCGACTCAACGTTAGGCAAGTCTGCTTGGATCGTGATAGGAACGACTGCACCGTTCTCGGCAATATCTGGAGCCTTCATGAAGATCTTGTCAGAGTCTGTTAGGCTCTCGGTGCCATAAATCTTGTTTAATGCATCTGGGGTTTTCTTAGCTTTGAATGCTTGTTCATTCCAAGCGGCCCATACTTTTTTGGGGAAAGTTAGTCCTGCTGAAACCGCGGCTGCGAGCATGCCCGCAAAACCAGCTTTCTTTAAGAACTCTCTTCGATTCATCTTTTCTCCTTATAATGAGTGAATGTAGTCGGTGACCAGATCGATTTCTCTCTCAGATAGAATACGGTGGGCACCAAAAGGCGGCATGAAAGCGTTTGGATTGCGTACCCTTGGATCCCAAATCTGGGCTCGTAAATCATTCCAATCTGGATAGCGTTGTTTCATCATCATCAGGGCAGGCGCGGTATTGCCTGGCAACTCCCCATTATCCATCACATGGCAAGCCAGGCAATTCCCACCTCGCCGGTTCCACGCGATCTTCTTGCCAGCAGCAATTCTCTCCTGGATTGACATTTCCTTAGCACTCACTGTCTGACTCGTTGCAGCCAATCCTACTAAAAGCAACGCCGTCATCCCCAAAGATGCCAACTTCTTTCTCATCATGAGTCCTCCTCTGTTTTCGGGTCTGGAAATCTCAGATCGGTCATCAAAAAATTCTGAACCATGACCTTGATCAAGCCCATGATCCGTTCGAAGAAATCTGTATCAACTGCCAAAATAAGAGACCAAACAGTGTTAATACAAATTTGATGGCGTTTTCTCTAACATTTTGGTCTGATGATGTCCAATCTTTTTTTTATTTATATTCAAATATTATGAAATATAAATTATCATGCATCCATCAAATTTAACTTTTCTAATTTGAAGCCAAACATTGAAACTATCATTTTTTTGGGCAGCTCTAGCTCTGCTTTGTTGTGTCAACACGCCAAGCTTACTTGTTGCCAGTATGCCTGAGATGCCGGTTGCAAAAGATTTGAAAACAACTGTGAATCAATCTCCACAGAAGGTAGTTGTGCTCTATTTCACAGCGGAGTATTGCATGTATTGTCAGGCTTTGGATCGGGACGTGTTGGGTCCAGTCATGCGTAGTGGAGAGTATGCGGAGATTGCCAATTTCCTGCGTTTACAGCATGACGAACCCGAGACGAAACTAACCGATTTTGACGGCAGCCTGGTTAGTAATCGAGATTTGATTCAGCGCTACCAAGTGAACGTAACACCTACCCTAATTTACTTGGGGCCTAACGGTCATGAGGTGGCTCCACCATTGATAGGGTTCCTGACTGTTGATTTCTACGGTGCCTATTTGGACCAAAGCCTTAAAGACGGGCGAGCCCAACTTTTTTCAAAAACAAACTGAAAAATGCGAATCCTACTCCTGCTTTCCCTGCTTTTGTGGTCGTTTTCTGCCACAGCTCAGTTTGATGATCCTGAGATTCCAGAAATTATCGTCAGAGTCCAGAGTGCCCTGGAGCCTAGTGATCCTCGACCGGGTGAACACGTTCGGCTTGTGGTGAATGCCCAGATTGAGAAGGGCTGGAAAATCTACTCGGTGGTTCCATCCAAGGAGGAATTCGCTCCAATTGCCTCCGCCTTGGAATGGGATGCTGGAAATTGGGAGGCCTTGGGGCCATTTTACGAAACCAATCCAATTTCAGAACCTGATCCTGTATTAGGAATGGTCCTGAGTTACCACAAAGATGAAAGTCGCTTTTATCAGAATTTCAAGGTACCCAGTACCCAAAGTGGGAACAGCGCTGGTGATGGACGCATCACCTTTCAGGCCTGTAGTGACAGAGTTTGTTTGCCACCTGATGAGGTTACATTCTCTCTTCCTGCTTCTATTACATCAGGCAGTGTCCGCTCCGAATACTCTGTACCCAACTTCAGCATCAATCCTGATATGGGGGGAGTCGCTAAGGTAGAGGAAGCAACTAGCCTACTTGGCTTTCTAGGTTTAGCGGTATTGGCAGGTTTTTTTGCCTTGTTGACCCCCTGCGTTCTACCAATGATTCCAATCACCGTTTCCTTTTTTACAGCGCAAGCTCAACAATCTCGTGGTGCATCGCTTCGACTGGTAGCTACCTTTGCTCTGGGTTTGGTCGGAACCTACACCATCCTGGGCATGGGCATGTCCCTGCTGTTTGGAGCCGCAGGGATTGTTCAACTAGCTTCCAATCCCTGGTTGAACTTGGCTGTTGGTGTCCTCTTTGTGCTGTTTGCAGTGAGTTTGATCGGTTTCCTGGATTTCAGTCTGCCACCGGCATTGATCAACCGGCTGGACTCTTTTTCCAGAAAGACTGGGGGTTTGGCAGGCATCTTCCTGATTGGGGTGGCCTTTACCTTCACAGCCTTTACCTGCACGATCCAGTTCGTGGGTACTTTGTTATTGGCAGCCGCCCGAGGAGAGTGGTTTCTTCCGATCCTTGGAATGTTGGTGTTCTCAACAGTCTTTGCGCTGCCATTCATTCTCATGGGCCTCTTCCCAACCTTGATTCGACGCTCCCAAGGTCTGTCAGGTAACTGGATGGAACACCTCAAGATTGTTCTAGGAATTTTAGAGTTGGGGATTGCTTGGAAGTTCTTCAGTAACGCGGATTTGGTGTGGCAATGGGGTGTGCTGGATCGTGAAGTAGTTTTGGCAGCTTGGGCGGTGCTGATGGTGGCCATCGCAGCGTTTCTATTGGGAAGATTTCCCATCAAAGGAATCCGAATTGGCCAGCTGGGTCCGGGTTATCTTGGTTTTGGGGCTGTTTTCTTGATTTTCGGGCTTTACTTCGGATCAGGTGTGGTAGGGAAGGAACTCAATCCGCTCGTCGAGAGCTACTTACCACCACCAATTCAAGGAACTGGTGATTTTGAAAAGCTCTCAGCCGAGGCTGGTTTGGTCTGGCATGATAATTTCCCTGAAGCCCTTGCGGTTGCTCAGGCAACCCAAAAACCTCTGTTTCTAGATTTTACCGGATATACCTGTGTTAATTGCCGCTGGATGGAGAAAAGTGTTTTTGCTAAACCAGAGGTATTGGAACTCTTTCAAAAGAAGTTTGTACTTGCCCAACTCTATACAGACGGAGGCTCCTTCCAAGAGGCGAACCGGGAGCTGCAAATGGAGCGCTTCAACACTTTGGCTCTTCCTTTTTACGTGGTTCTGAATGCTAGTGACCAGGAAATTAAACGTCATGCGGGCATCATCCCAGATCCCAAAGATTTTCTGACATTTCTGGAGTTTTGACGCTACTTTTTTGCTGTCTGGAAATCCACTTTTTTGCTGACGGGTTGAGTTTTCTTGTAATAGCGTTAATTTAGTGTCAAATTCGCTTTGTATTCTTTTTCTGACAGAAACTGCAACTAAATTTTGGTGAGTGCTATGGAACCCCAAGCTTCGTATCGTCTATTGCTTGTTGAGGACTCTGAGGAACAACGTCTGATTGTTGAGCAGATGTTGCTTCAAATCGATAGCGAACGCTACCAGGTGGACTCTGCGGCTACTTTTACTGAGGCGCTTACTTTTATCCAGCGGCACAGCTATGACATGCTGCTGATCGATTTCTACCTGGACTCTCCACACACTGCTCTTGATTTGATGCAGGAAGTTCGCTTGCTAAATTTGCCTGTGGTAGTAATTACAGCGGATGAAGATCGCACAGTGTTCCTACAGTGTTTCCAGAAAGGAGCTAAGGAATTCCTAAACAAGCCGGTCAACCTTGTTGAAATGCAGGTTCGTTTACGCTCAGTTCTGCATGCAAGAAACTACGAGCGATCTCTATTGGAAGAAATTCAGGAACGCCGACGGATTGAGATGCAACTCCGCCAGCAGGAACGTATGAATCGGATTTTGGTGGAGGCTTTCCCCCATCTGATCATGCGCTTTGATCAAGACAACACCTTACTGGATTACAAGAACGATCCTGATTGCTTGCTGGGACCACCAGGCACCAAGGGCAAACTTCTAAAAGAACTGCCACTACCAGAAAATTTGCGGCGTCAGATTTCCCAGCTGACGCATCTTGTTCGTGAGTCAAATACGGATGAAGAAGTGAGCTACAGCACCCGAAATGAAGACTTCGAATTGACTCGTTATGAACTGCAGGGGTATCCAAGTGAGAACAAAGAAGTGGTTGTCTTCCTGCGTACTTACAATGAGCAGGATGAATACTCGCTACTTACTGCACACGACCTGACCATCAATCTCTCAAACAAGGAAGTTCGGCGAGGATCCAACACCATTTATTTGAACCGAAAAGAATATCGGATGCTGCTCTATTTTATGAAGAACCCGAATCGTATTTTGAGTAAGGATATGATCCTGAACACGGTCTGGGGACACGATTATGAGCCTGAGGCAAGAGTGGTGGACACACTGATCGCTCGCTTACGCAAAAAGATTGACCAAGGATTTGAGCCAAAATTCATCAGTACGGAGCGCGGGGTAGGATATTCCTTCAGAACTTCTGACTGGCGTAAAGGACGTGAGGTCGTCCACGATTGAGCGTGTGTAGGGTGGTGATTGCTTGGTACGAATTCCGCAACAGGTACCTTATACACCTGAATTGACGGGTGGACGATGATTCGCTATTGAAGTCCTAACTGCTCCTGATTTACTGCATGGCCACTGTCATCTCCTTTGCGAGCCAGAAAGGTGGAGTTGGTAAAACCACCTCAGCTGTTCACTTGGCAACGGCCTTCGCACTTGGTGGTTACCGCACTCTGCTGTTGGATCTTGATCCCCAAGGCTCCGTCTATTCAGCGATGGGAGTGAAGCAGCGAGTCATCCAGGGAACCCTTGAAATCTTTTGCCAGGACAACACGACCCTTTCGGATGTTCTCTTGCCGACCAGCACTGAGAACATGCACCTGATCCTAAATGATGTGGATCGGCTGACGCACGAAAATGAATTGATGAAGGTGGCAGCGGACTACCACCACCTGCACCAGTGGCTTGCTCGTCATGCTCGGGGAGAATTTGAATTCATCATCATTGACGTCCCTGCCTCAACAAATGCACTGAGCATCAATGCGATGGTCGCCTCGAATTTGGTGATTGTCCCGATGCAGTGTGAAGCTCTTGCTATCAAATCCCTCAAACGCTTTCTCATCGCCTTCAAAGACCTCCAAGCTAACATCGACCCAAATTTAAGGATTGCAGGGATTCTCTTGACGATGTTCGATCACGAAATTCCAGCACACCAAAAAGTTTGCCGTCAGGTCTATCAAACATTGGGAGAGAGCGTCTTCCAAACGATCATCCCCAAATGTCCTCAGGTACTGGATGCCAGCGCTGCAGGCATGGACGTAATCAACCGCAGCCTCAACTCGATTGGAGCAACCGGATACATCAGGCTGGCGAACGAAATTCTTGATCGGTTCCGGCTTCGCTAGATCACACCCAATCGTTTTAACCCTTTTCGATATGCCTTGCGCTTGAAGCGCACTACCTTGCGCAAACCCGCCTTAGGTCTCATCCACTTGAAGCGGTCAAATTCCTGCTTGTGTCCTTCGTTACTCAAAGAGAGTGTTTCTGTTCCCTGATTCAGCTGAACGAGGAACCAGCGTTGTTCTTGTCCACAATACTGGCGCCAGCGATTCTTTTGTTGCATTCTCTTTAGGACAGCTTTAGGGAACTGATAGCTGGTTCGTTTAGAACTCTGTTTGAGAATCTTGACATCATTCGTCCCAATCTCTTCATTTAACTCCCTCAGAATAGCTTGCTCTTCCGTTTCACCTGGATCCACTCCGCCCTGTGGAAATTGCCAACCTTTGCGTCGTCCATCCACCCTGTGGAACATCAAGATCTTGTCACCACGCTGATTGAGGATCACTGCTGCCACATTGGGACGAAACTTCATCATGCCACCTTGCTTTGCTCACGAAGGAAATAAAAGAAGCCAACTATGATGGCATTCAAAGTTAGGAGAAGGAGCTCAAGACGGTATCCAAAAATCACTTGCGGCACAAAACCACTGAGCAGTGATACAAGGTAAATCAAAAGCGAGACGCCGCAGATGACGGGAATCAACAAGGGAGGATGCTCTCCATCTCTACTGAGGACTGCTAAGAGGATCATTGGAGCCAAGAGTGATGTCCCCGCAAAACTGACTGTGGCTAGCAATACCAGCTCAGAAGAACTGAGCACAGCAAGCCCAAATGCCATGATCGCAAAGATCAGGATTGGAAGCTTGCGGAAAGAATGTGTCTGAATGGTAGGGCTAACCTCTGATTCCAGTGCAAATAGCTGTGAATCGGCAGTGGACATCGCTGCGGCAAGCAAGCCCACGACAGCTAGGGCACCAATAATTTCAGGTTGATCGTTGACAAGGGTGTTGACCCAGAATTCACCGGCTGACAAGTCCGGATAGTTGATGGCCCCATACATTCCAATTGCAATGGTTGGTGTAATGATGAGAAAAACGAAGACACTCATCCCCAACAACATCTCAATCATACTCCGTTCATCACGCATCACGGTGAATCGGGCAAAAAGCTGTGGTTGACTGATGGGCATTAGGACAATAGTTAGAAAAGAAGCCAACAGAAACTGAGTATTCAGGAGCCCTGTGGGGCCAGGAATGGAAAGCAATTTGGGGTTCTGCTCTTCGATTTGTTCAAACATGCTGGTCCAACCGCCCATCTGATCGAGACAGATTGCAGCGATCAACAAAGTGATCGTCAGCAGAATGATTCCTTGAATTGCATCGTTGTAGATGATGGCCTTCAAACCACCCAGGTGACTGTAAATTAGAATGGCTAGAAGAATAAACAGAGACCAGCTCCAGTTCGGAATATCTAAAGGAAAAGCAACTGAAAGAAAGCCAGAAACCCCCTTGATTTGAAT
>WTIF01000319.1 GCA_011522845.1 Deltaproteobacteria bacterium | reverse complement strand
CAGAGACCTGTAAAATCTTCAGAGTAGGGTTGATCTCCAGGGCTGCTTTTAGACAGCGCTCCAAATCAAATTGCAGGTAGGGCAGTAGATCCACCTTGTTCAGCAGCATCAATTGAGCAGCCCGGAACATGTGTGGATATTTCAGCGGTTTGTCCTCTCCTTCAGTGACAGAGAGGATGACGACCTTGGCCCATTCGCCGAGGTCAAATAAGGCAGGGCAAACCAGGTTGCCCACATTCTCCACAAAGAGCAGACTACTTTCCTGCAATCGGAGCTGATCAACTCCCCTACGTAGCATGTCTGCTTCCAGATGACAGCCCGTGCCTGTATTGATCTGGATCACCTCACAACCGGATGTCCGAATTCGTTCGGCGTCGTGCAGGGTGGCTTGGTCCCCTTCCACTACTGCGATTGGTAGTTCTCCCTGCAAATCGGATAGTGTTTTTTCCAAGAGTGTGGTTTTGCCCGAACCAGGAGAGCTGACCAAGTTCAGTACACAAATTCTCTGCTCTGCAAACCAGGCACGATTCTCGGCAGCAAGTTGGTTATTCTTGGCCAGTAAATGAGTGCCTAGAGGGATGATACGGCCTTGCTCGTCATGGATGTGGTCATGAGTGTGATTGTGATGCTCATGGCCATGCTCATGGTGATGATGACTGTGTTCGTGACTGTCCGCAGTGCCATGTGGGTGAGAATGAGCTTGGAGTTCGTCCATCATGATTGGCGAACGGCCCTCCTGTAGATGAGTCATCGTCACTTCTGCCCCTTCAGAACAGCCGCAAGTCTCACACATTAGCTAAGCTCCATTTCCTTGATGTTAAGTTGATCCCCAGAGCGAATGGCCAGTGAGGCCGATCCGCAGTCACAAATTTCGTAAAGTTGCTGCACACTGAATTCAAGACCACAACGTCGACAGGTGACCTCACCGGCTGGTTCCAGAATTTCGAGCCGTGCTCCAGCGAGCAGTGTATTTTCGGTACAAGTGTCAAAACAGAAGCGGATTGCGTCAGCCATGACGCCGCTCAGCTTGCCAATTTCCAGAGTGACCCTTTTGACTCGTTGTCCCTGGGCGTGTTCTTCCACAATGGCCACCAGGTTTTGAGTGATGCTGAGTTCATGCATCTAACAGATTCGTGGAAGCTGTTCGCCGTAGAGCACATCGACCACCCTTTCTCCTCCAAAGGTAGTCTGAAGAATGACACGTCCCTTGGGAGATTCGGAGACAACTCCAATCTGGCAGCTGTGCTGGCCAGCTGGGTGGGTGCGCATGGTACTTAGTACGATCTCTGCCTGATCAGCAGGAACGACAGCGATGAGCGTTCCTTCATTGGCCAAGTAGAGCGGATCCAGCCCCAGGATTTCACAGACTCCCTGAACTACTTCACGAACTGGAATCTGTTGTTCCCAGAGATGAATGCAGACTCCAGAATCTTGGGCAAATTCGTTCAGAACGGTCGCGATTCCTCCCCGAGTGGCATCACGCAAGCAATGAATCTGAGGGCAAACTGCGAGCATCTCAGCGATCAGACCATTCAGAGGCCGACAGTCACTCTCCACAGGAATTTGCAAGGAAAGCTCACCCCGTGCATCAACGATGGCTGCACCGTGATCTCCGAGGAAATGGCTGACCAAGACAGCATCGCCAACTTCAGCCCTCCACGAAGCAATGCTTCGATTCTCTGGCAAAAAGCCAATCCCGGCGGTGTTGATGAATAGCTGATCTGCCGCGCCTTTCTCCACTACCTTGATATCTCCTGTGACGATCTGCACTTGAGCCTCGGTTGCGGCAGTAGCCATGGAAGCGATAACCTGTTCCAGCACTGACAATTCTAATCCTTCCTCGAGAATCAGTCCGCAACTCAACACCTGAGGAATCGCACCACTGACCGCCAGGTCATTCACAGTTCCATTGATTGCCAGTTTGCCGATGTCACCCCCTGGAAAGAAGAGCGGTTGCACGACAAAGCTGTCGGTTGTGAAGGCGATGCGATGTCCTGGTGGGGGTGATAATTCTGCGTGATCTTGCAATCCCTTGGGATCAGGTTTCCCAAAGTGTCGGAGGACTGTTCCTTCAATCAAGCTACGAGTGGCGCGACCACCACCTCCATGTGCCAGGGTGATCGTATCCCGGGCGTCGCTCATAAGGTGGCCTCCGCTTCGGCTTGTTCACGCCAGCGAGAACCATAGTTGTAGTAGGCAGCACAGGCACCCTCGGATGAGACCATCAGGGCCCCGATAGGATTGTCGGGTGTACAGGATTTTCCGAACACCTGGCATTGCCACGGTTTCAGCCGCCCCTTGAGTACCTCACCGCACTGGCATTCGGCAGGATCAACAACAGGAACATCCCGAACGGCAAAGACTTTCTCAGCGTCAAAGTCCGCAAATTCTGGTCGCATCTCCACTCCCGATTCAGGGATCGAACCCAGGCCCCGCCACTCGAATTGTTCCCGTAGTTGGAAGACTTGATCCATGGCCTGTTGCGCAGCCAAGTTGCCTTGAGTAGGAACAACTCGGCGGTATTGGTTTTCAACCTCACAGCGTTGTTCCTCAAATTGTTTGAGTAGCATCCAGACCGACTGCAGGATGTCCAAGGGTTCAAAACCAGCAACAACAAAGGGTTTCCGATGCTCAGATGCGATGAAATCATACCCTTCGGTACCAATAATCATGCTGACGTGACCGGGCCCAATGAACCCATCGAGGCGTAAATCCGAATCAGCGAGAATTGCCCGCAAGGTTGGGATGATCGTGATGTGATTGCAGAACAGGAAAAAGTTTGGGATTTTCTCTGCTTTAGCCTGTAGCACAGTAAAAGCTGTACTAGGCATCGTTGTCTCGAAGCCGAGTCCAAAGAACACCACATTGCGTTCTGGATTGTCCCGCGCCAACTGAAGAGCATCCATTGGTGAATAGACCATCCGGATATCCTGACCAGCAGCTTTTGCTTGTAGCAGACTCTTGCGAGAACCAGGAACTCGCATTGCGTCCCCGAAGGTCGTCAGGATCACATCTTCGCGTTCTGCAATCGACACGCAGTCATCCACCCGATTCATTGGCAGCACACAGACGGGGCAGCCTGGGCCATGGATCAGGTCGATTCCTCTAGGCAACAATTCTTCCAAGCCAAATTTGAAGATCGTGTGAGTATGCCCGCCACAAACCTCCATCAGGCGGATCGGGTTTTCAGCTGTTGCGTTGAGTTGCTGGGTTAACTGCTCGATTTCCTGCAACACGGCCTTGGCTTTTTCCGGATCACGAAACTCCTTGATATATTTCATGAACTTTCCCTAACCAGTTGCTTTGAGAGAGGTTTGTGCTTCCTGCCACTCATCCTGCATTTCGCCAAGCTCTGTCAGCAGTTCCAAAGTTCGCTTTGCTTCCAGCTCATCAATTCGGCTCATCGCAAAGCCCACATGAATCAGGACCCATTCTCCCACTAACTCTTCGAGATCCGTCACATCATTCTGCAGGCAGGCGAGATTGACAGGCCTTCGGAGTCCACTCACGCTGACTTCTCCAAGAAACTTGGCTTTGTCGATAATTTTTTCAATTTGACCAGGGATTCCTAAACACATGGGTTTTCCTTGATATGCGCTGGGTTAGATTTTTTGACTATTATTTTTGTTGATTATGCCACAGTGCTTTCATCCAAATTTCTGAACTCATTGTGCAGTGTTTTGAACTTGCATACCCTGCTACGCTTCGGGTAGTTGTTTCAGAGACTTAGTCTGTAGTCAACAACAATAATTCGATCTTTTAGTGATCTACCAATAATCCTTTTTTTCGTCATAAATTATGAGCATTTGCATTTTTGCCAGAATGCGATGGACTCTGAATTCAGCGTATTGCTGAAGACAACAAATATTCGTTAAGTTCAGAGCGTGGAGAAAAAAATGTCAGAAAACAAGACAGGTCTTTGGGTCGTCGACCAGCGCCCAATGCGGGTTGAGCAAATGATGTTCACAGATGAAATGAACCGTGAACTAGAAAACCTACAGGATAATGAATTGAAGAGAGTGGCTATTATTGGCTCTCGAGGGATAGGAAAGACACTATTTGCTCAAGCCTTGGCAGGTTTCCAGGGGCTGGTGCTCAAAGTTTCGGAACTCGAAAATACTCGGATTCAGCATACGGAAGCAATTATTCTGAAAGGGATAGATCAGCAACCTAACGCAGAAATTTTGAGAATCGCTGAAAGAGCAGAGAAAACCATTTTGATTGCACAGGAAGACATTTCAGAGTGCACTGGTGAGCCAAATTCTTTTCATGCGGTGAACTTAGAAGAGTTGATGCCAAAAAACCAGAAGTCATTTGAAAAGATTAAGAATTATTTGTTAGGTGTCCTTGAGCAAAATCAAATTCAGTTTCAAGTTGGCGATCTACAATTCCAGCTCAATATGGAAGAATTATTCGACAAGTTATGGCCAAACATGCGCCAAATTGTCAGGCAAACTCAAATGAGGGCGAAAACTGGTGAGTGGGTTCCTATACCAGTTTGACCAAGTAGCTGAGATCAGGTCTGATCTCAAAAAAAGAAATTTAATCACTGATCAAACTGTATAATGCTCTTTTACAGTATTTAGATTGACTGGATACTGACTAAATAAATGAAAGGGCAAAAAATTATGTTAACCAACAAAAATCATTGTTCAGATAAGTGATCTTCTAAGTTGATGTAATGAATTATCTTGGAGTTTGTGGAGGAGATGTTGGCACATGAACAAAATATTTTAGATTACCCTCATTCCAAAAAAATTCTTCAAAATTGACGTTATAGATTTCGTTTAGTAGTTGAGAAGTCATAATCTGCTGACAACTTCCACAGTAGTGTTTAGAAAAGCCCAGCATAATGAGGTGATTACAGAAATGGAAGGCATGGTTCGGGTCATGTGTGGAAAATATTACAGTTAGAGATTTGACTTCTTGGAGTTCATTTAAAATTGCAAATAGTTTTTCCTGGTTCTGAAGATCTAGTGCAGAACTTGGTTCATCTAAAATAAGTAGATCACATTCAGAGGTGAGAGCCTGCGCAATCAAGACCAACTGCTTTTGGCCTCCACTCAAAGTCATAAAAGAAGATTGTGCAAGATGTTCGAGTGACATGACTTGCAACCATTTTTCAGCCTCTTTGCGATCCAAAGAGTTCGGTTGTTGATACCACTTCAGATATCTAGCTCGCCCTAGTAATACCATCTCGAGTACGTTTAAGTCACTCTTCAGATTCACATCCTGCGGCAAGTAGGCGACGGTACCACTCACGACCACACTTCCAGATGCTGGGTCATCAAGCCCTGCCAGTACTCGCAGCAAAGAACTCTTGCCAACCCCATTAGGGCCAACTACGCCGAGACAAGACCCTTGCAGAAGTTCAAAATCCAAGTTCTGAATTAGTCTTTTCTTCCCTCTCTCTACAGCTAGATTTGAGACTGTTAGCACGATGTACTCATGTACTTAGGATCCTAGCCTACGCCGCAATAGGTACGCAAAAAATGGAGCACCGATCAGAGCAGTGATGACCCCTAGTGGAATTTCCATTGAGCTCAAACCTCTACAGAGATAGTCAATTACGAGCATATAGTAGGCTCCTATGCAGGCAGAGGTGATCAGCAGAGAGAAGTGGTTAGGTTTGGAAAAGTGTCTTGCAATGTGTGGTACGACGAGTCCTACCCACCCAACTACTCCTGCAACAGAAACTACTCCTGCACAAATGACTGTCACCAAGCCTAAGACGGACCAGCGATTGCGTTCTACTTTCAACCCTAGTGATTTGGCGTGATCATCACCAAGATTCAGTACATCAATTCGGTATCCAAGAATTATAAGGGCAAGCAGGGCTACCAGTATCAAAGGGCCGACGAGTTGGATCTTTGTATAACTTGCTGTGGCAAACGACCCCATTAGCCAATAAGTGATTGCAGGAAGTTTGTCGTCTGGATCTGCGACAAATTTTACCATGGAGACTAATGCCAGAAAAAAGCTACTCGAAACAATTCCTGCGAGAACCAGAGTTAGCCGACTTGTGTATCCCTGTACCCTGGCTACAACAAAAACCAAAATCATTGCAACTAAGCCAAAGAGAAAAGCGAAGGAGAGAGTGAGGAAACTGTTTTCAGAAATTAAAATTCCTAGGGCCCCTCCAAAAGCTGCTCCTGAGTAGACTCCAATAATCTGAGGGCCAATCAATGGATTAGCGAAGACTCCTTGCAGTGCACAACCACAAGCAGCTAGCCCTGCTCCACAAATCATTGCGGTGAGGGCTCGTGGAATCCTGATCAGTAGGATTACACGCTCAATGATGGAATCTAGTTCGAATGTTGGGTGGAAGAGGTTGACAATAATTTTGCCAAGATCGGCAACCGAGGAGTTGAGTTGGCCTGAGGTAATGTAGAGGACTGGGATAGTCACTGCGAGAAGAACTAATCCCAGTTTTTTGAGCAACAACTTCGATTATTTAAATGATTTTGCGTATCCCTTGGAACTAGCGTTAAGCTTCATCTTCAGAATTTCATTCAAATCCTGATCAGAAGCGTCTGTTTCATAGAGCATTTTGTAAGAACGCTTGATCTCATCGCGCAGTGGATATTTATGGAACTCTGGGTAAGTTAGCATTCCGAGCCACATCCAGGTCAAAGGTGATTCCTGATTAGGAGGATCCCAACGATATCCTCCAAGTGGCATGGAGTAAACCGTCTTATTGATCGCTGCATCAGTTACTGAGAAGACGGGATGTTCAATGTAATTCTTGGGCGATAGTTTAGGCTCAAAGCCGTTCATCAAGACGATATCCGGATTCCAAGCTACGACCTGTTCCGGAGTTACATTGTAAAAGCCTTTATTTCCAGCAGCAGGATTCTCTCCTCCTACAAGATTAATGTAGAAATCGTTGTAAGTGCCTTTCCCGGCAACCTGCAGATTGTTTTTGAATAGTCGGAAGTAGAGAACACTTTTCTTCTTCTGGACTTTAGCAGAATTGGTTTTGACTTCTTTCATGGTCTGTTCGCGCCAATTCACCATTTTCAGAGCCTTGTCTTCCTTGCCCAGAACAGTGGACATGATTCTGATCCACTCTCGTGTGTCTTGTTCATTTCGAATCTTGATAGCAGCTACGTTCAAACCTGCGTT
>WTIF01000295.1:3184-7175 GCA_011522845.1 Deltaproteobacteria bacterium | reverse complement strand
TCATTGTAGTTGGCATTGCTACTCATGACCGATGTACAACTCATGGAACAGGCGCCTAATTGACTAAGAAAGAGGACAGCGATGCTGAAAAGTAGGATTCTCATAGTTCTCCGTAGGGGAAGGAGTCACTGGCAAGGCATCCTGCATCCAGTTTAGATCGAGTGGAAAATTGATATTTGTTCATTCAAAAACTAGGCGAGCTTAGCTTTGGGTTTTTTGGCAGCTTCTGCGATGAGTTGCTCTATCCCGTTTTCTGGCAAGATGGTACCAATAAATGCCAATCCAACTACTTTTTCCTCATCGGCTTTGAATACTCTAGTCACTCTACAGGAGATGGGAAGGGTTGCCTGATGTCCACTTTCTGTTTTGAGAAAAAAAGTTAGGCGAACATGTGCCGAAGGATTGAGCAGCTGTTTACAGACAATTCGGCAACCTGCCATGCTCAGATCGATTATTTTTACGTGTGATACTCGCTGTCCCTCTTCCATCTTGGCGAGCAATTGGACACGGTATCTGGGATGTACACGATGTTCTTTTTTCAAGGAAGCCTCCTATCAACAACACTGACAATTTGGTGTGTCGTAAGAATTCTAGAATTCTGGTTCAAAGAGCTTAAGTTACCTTAGTGTAGCTCTATGAAAGTGTTGAACAAAAAAATTGGACGAGTTGATCGAGCAGTATCTGTTTTGTTGCTAAAATTATGCAAGATTTCTGAGTGTCCTGTTGAAGAAAAAAATCATGATATTTCAGGAGATTCATGATGTTCCAGCCAATCAGTTTTCTGCGATCGATAGAGTATGTGCCTTTGCAGAGGATGATTTACAGGCAATTTGGGATGATCAAAAGTATCCTCAGGATTACACTGCATGCCAATTTTCTGCATCACTCGGATGGACGGTTGATTCAATTCGGCAGTGAATGAAACAATCTCAGACAAGCCCAACTCAAGAAAACCAAAACGCAAAACAGATCTGGCTGCCTCTGGTGCCAGTCCCTTACCCCAGAAAATTTTATTCAGCCTCCAACCAATTTCAACAGCCGGTGTGAAATGGGCGGAAAAGGGAACCTTCATCAAACCACACCAGCCCACAAATGCGTCACTCTCTTTTAGGTGAAGTGCAAACAGGGAGTATCCGTTTATTCGCTGGTGCTCAATGATCCGTTGCAACAGAGCAGCACTTTCTTCAGGATTCAGAGTTGCTGGAAAATAACGCATGACCTCGGGATCTGCGTTTAGCCTGACTAGCCCTGAAAGATGTGATTGTGAAAAAACAGTCAGTTTCAACCGATTTGTGAAGAGGGAATGCCTCATGAGTCCCACTTAGAAATATAGAACGATTTAGAAGTATTGACTCCTGCGATGTCAATGGCATTTTCCATAGATTCAATAATTTTTTATTTTCAAACTTTTTCGCCCACAAATGGGGACTCGCATGGATCTAAATCTGAAGGGAAGTAAGGTAATCGTGTCGGCAGGAGGTTCTGGTATTGGTTTAGCCATCGTCCAGGGATTCCTTGCTGAAGGAGCCGAGGTGGCGACTTGTGACATCAGCCCAGAGTTGGTCTCTCAGCTAAGAAAAAATCATCCAGAAGTTTACTGTGAAGAGGTGGATGTTGCCGATGCGAAGGCAGTTCAAAAATTTACACAGTCTGCTATTGGACAACTTGGGGGTCTAGATTGTTTGGTCAACAACGCTGGGATTGCAGGGCCAACCTCCCCAATCGAAGAAATTCAGGAGGCAGACTGGGAACGCTGCCTCTCAGTGTGTCTGAGTAGCCAGTATTTTTTCGCAAAAGCAGCAGTTTCCACCCTTCGCAAAAGCGAGAATTCTTCAATCATCAATATTTCTTCGGCAGCTGGAAAGTATGGCTTTGCCTTCCGTACACCCTACTCCACAGCGAAGTGGGGAGTGATCGGCCTGACCAAGTCACTGGCTATTGAATTGGGACCGGATCAGATTCGTGTCAATGCAATCCTGCCTGGTTTGGTATCGGGAGAGCGCCAGCAAAGAGTATTGACGGCTAAAGCTGAGAAAAGAGGAGTTTCCTTTGACGAAATTGAGCAAGAAGCCTTCTCTTATACCTCCATCAAGTCCTATGTCACTCCACAGGACATCGCCAACCAAGTACTCTACCTGGCTTCAGAGAAAGGAAAATTAATTTCTGGCCAAGCTATCTCGGTCGATGGAGACACTCGGATGCTGGCCTAGAAATTAACTTGATTTCCTCCTTTAAGCTGGAGAATTTCTCTAGCTTCGTCCGGTGTCGCCACTTCTACGGAGAGTCCTTCCAAGACCTGCCGGGCCTTCAGGACTTGCTGAGCGTTGCTTTCTGCCAAGATTCCTTTGGATAGCCAGAGTGAGTCTTCCAATCCGACTCGTACTGAGCCACCTTGTGCAGCGGACATGGCTGCAATTTGCATCTGCGAACGTCCCGCCCCAAGAACTGACCAGACATACTGATCGCCAAACAACCGGTCAGCTGTTCGTTTCATGTGAGCCACATCTTCTGGGTGAGTGCCAATCCCTCCAAGTATGCCAAAGACGGTCTGAACCAATAGTGGTGCTTTGACCAGTCCCCGATCCAGAAAATGAGCAAGATTGTAGAGATGACTGGTGTCGTAACACTCAAACTCAAAACGCGTACCGTTGGCAGAACAAGTCGTCAGGATCTCCTCAATATCTTGAAAAGTGTTCTTGAATACCAGATCACGACTATTCTCCAGGTGCTGTCGTTCCCAGTCATGTTTAAATTCACTGTAACGTTTGAGCATCGGATAGAGCCCAAAGTTCATTGAGCCCATGTTCAGGGAAGCCAACTCTGGTTGAAGTTCCTTGGCAGGAGACATGCGCTGGGCCAAGGTCATCTGGGGTGCTCCTCCTGTAGTGATGTTGATCACAACGTTGCAAGTCTGCTTGATTCGAGGCAGGAACTTCAGAAAGGCTTCCGGAGTTTGCACTGGACGGCCTGTCTCTTCATCCCGCGCGTGTAGATGAATGATGGAAGCCCCAGCTTCTGCAGCAGCAATCGCAGCTTCGGCAATTTCATCCGCAGTCACCGGTAGATGTGGGGACATCGAAGGGGTATGGATTGCTCCCGTGGGAGCGCAGGTCAGGATTGCTTTTTGAGTCATTGGACATTCTCCTGGCAGGAAATTGTTGGTTCTCCTGCGATCAAACGCTATCAGCGACTTCGATGCAAGGGTTTTGTGAACCTGTATAGGACTCAAATGCTTTTGAGTGACTTTGTTCGGGTCGATAAATTACTCTGAAAACTAGCTGAAAGCCTGTATCTGTGATTGAGATTTTCTGGAAAATGTCTAGATTTTCTTAGCTTCCCAGTTTAACTAGGTCACAATTTTTGATCACAAAACACATCGATATTTTTGTTGAAGGTTTAGCATGTCAATTCGCCCATCAGTAGATTTTAAGCGTCTGGGTCACTTGGATCACTTGCTGATCAACACCATCGGAAAACCAGGACAATTGCCTGGTGCACAAGTGTTGGTTTGGCGTCGAGGCGATCTGTCCTATTTCCGTTGGGCGGGTCTACGTGATATCGAGAGAGGACTGCCGATAGAAGAAGACACGATCTTTCGGATCTATTCGATGACCAAACCTATTGTCAGTGTGGCTTTGTTGATGCTGCTCGAAGAAGGTCGATTCCGCTTGGACACGCCTGCTTCGGAATTCTTGCCAAAGTTCGCTGACTTAGAGGTGTATGCGGGAATGGATGAAAAGACTGGGAACATGCAGACAGAAGCTCGAAAGCACCCAGTGACGATTCACCAGCTATTGACCCACACCTCTGGTCTGACCTATGAGATGCACGCTGAGCATCATCCGGTAGCCAAGCTATACAAACAATCTTCTGCAGAGAGAGCCCCCTTGAGTCTGGAGGGGATGGTCAATCATTTGTTGAATTTCCCGTTGGCTTATCAGCCAGGGACTCGCTGGCACTACAGCGTATCGACGGATGTATGTGCTCGACT
>WTIF01000295.1:0-3084 GCA_011522845.1 Deltaproteobacteria bacterium | reverse complement strand
CTCCACACAACTGCCTGCGTGGTGGACACGGGCTGGTTTCGACTGCTCTGGACTACCTGAAGTTTGCGCGCATGTTGCTGCAATATGGCAAGTGGGAGGGGGAGCGTCTGCTGAGCCACAAGACCATTGAGCTGATGCGAGTTAATCATCTCTCGGCAGAGCTGTTCCCACTGGAAATTCGCAATAATCCTCTCAAGGGAGAAGGCTGGGGATTAGGGGTGTCGGTCAATATGGATCCTGCACAGAGTATGAGCTTGGGTAGCCAAGGAAGTTATGGTTGGGCAGGCCTGGCCTCCACCAAGTTTCTGATCGATCCTCAAGAGGAATTGATCCTGATTCAGATGGGTCAGCTGATTCCTCCTCCAGAGCATTTATTTTTTCAGTATCTTAGAAATGTAGTCTATCAAGCACTGACCCCATAAGATCTGCCTCAAAAAAAGAATTGGTTCAAATACTTGTGATTCTCATTTGACATAATCAAAGAGTCTGACTATTTTGCGGACAGAATTTGGCATCTTTACAATCTATGGAGTTTTTCAATGACCGAACTCGCCACGACCCCCAATCCTACTAAATCCAAAACTGGAAGTTCCCTCCGTCGGGTGGAAGATGCTCATTTGCTTGTTGGCAAAGGGCGCTTTACGGATAACCGACCACCAAGTGGACAGTTACACTTACACTTTATCCGCTCTTACTTGGCACATGGGCGAATTGTCAGTATTGACAAAGAAGAAGCTCTACAAAGTGAGGGAGTCGTTGCGATTTATACTGCGGAAGATCTTTTGGCTGATGATGTCAAACCGCTGCCGATTGCCGACAAATACAAACGAGTTGATGGTAAGCCGATGGCTCAACCTGCTTGGCATGCCCTTGCCAATGGGGTTGTTCGTTATGTAGGAGAAGCAGTTGTAGCCGTTGTTGCGGAATCCCAAGCTCAAGCCGTGGATGCTGCACAGTTGGTTGAAATTGAATATGACGAGTTGCCAGCTGCTGGCAATCTGGCCGTTGCAAGTTCTCCTGGAGCCCCCTTGGTTTGGGAGGATGCTCCGAACAACATAGTGGCACAGAAGAAATTTGGAGATGAGGCCGCCGTGGCTGAGGCCTTTGCCAAAGCGCACCATGTCACCAAGTTGGAACTGACCAACAACAGATTGGTTGGCAATGCAATGGAGCCTCGTACTGTCATTTGTGAATACGACAAAAATTCTGGTAGAAGAACCATCCGTATTGGGCATCAGCATCCCCACGGACTTCTTGGAACCCTTCCTGGGATTTTCGGGGAGAAAGCAGAGAATTTCCATGTGATCGTTGAGGATATTGGCGGAGGATTTGGTGTCAAAGCGATGACCTACCCTGAAGATGTCGTGGTCATTTATGCCTCTGGCAAGCTACAGAGCAATATCCGTTGGCGGGGTAGCCGCACTGAAGATTTCCAAGCAACTGGGCACGGGCGTGATCAAATCAATCATGCTGAGTTGGCCTGTAGCGCTGATGGTAAGATCCTCGGAATGCGCCTGCATAATCTTGGAAACCTCGGGGCGTTCCCAACAGGTGCTGGTGCTGCGATTCCTCTGGAAGTAGGACCAAAAGTCTCCACCTCGGTTTATCACATTCCTGCCTACTATCTGGTTACCGATGCCTATGCCACTCACACCGCACCACTGGCTGCCTACCGTGGAGCTGGGAGACCAGAAGCCGTTTACCTAATGGAGCGGTTGATGGAAAAAGCTGCTGATGAGCTTGGAGTAGATCCGATTGAGATGCGTCGCAAAAACTTCATTCCTGTCGATGCGATGCCCTACACCAATCCATTGGGAGAGGTCTATGATAGCGGTGACTTCAACACGGTGCTCGATCTAATTCTGGAGCAAGCTGACTGGAATGGTTTTGAAGCCCGTAGGGCGGAATCAGCTGAAAAGGGTAAACTGCGAGGCAGAGGGCTTTCCTGCTACATCGAGTGGACTGGGGCTGTCTGGTCTGAAGATGTTACTATGGAAGCTTCAGGAGCTGGGAAATTCACCTGTTATTCAGGCACTCAGGCTATGGGTCAAGGGATTGAGACTGCCTACTTACAGTTACTTTCTGAAAAGATGGACCTGCCGCTTGAGCAGCTCAATGTGGTGCAAGGTGACACTGACGTGGTCAAGGGCAACGGAAGCTACGGATCTCGCTCGCTCTATATCGGGGGCTCAGCGATTCATGAGGGAGTATTGAAGTTCATGGAGGCTGCAAAGAAACTAGCAGCAGAGAACTTGGAAGCTTCCCCTGAAGATCTCGTCTATCAGGAGGGACGCTTTGAGGTGGTTGGTACCAACGTAGGTATTGGACTCTTCGAGTTGGCACTTCAGCAACCGGAGCAGAAGATTGAGGTTTCTTCCAGCACAACAATCCCCGTGGCAAGTTGGCCAAACGGTGCTCAGGTAGCGGAAGTGGAAGTTGATCCTGAAACAGGGATGGTCAAGATGGTGAGCCTGACAGCGGTAGATGATGTGGGTAATGCTGTCAATCCAATGCTTGTCGCAGGACAGGTTCATGGTGGGATGGCCCAGTCCGTTGGACAAGCTTTGTTGGAACGGACTGTCTATGATGACAGCGGACAGTTCATCAATTCGACTTTCCTTGATTATGCAATGCCTCGAGCTGATGACATGCCGCCTATCCAGACCGACTTGTTTCGTGAGCAACCATGCCGCACGAATCCGTTAGGCTCCAAGGGTGTTGGTGAGCTAGGGACCGTAGGAGCCACGCCAGCTGTGGTCAATGCGGTACTGGATGCTCTTCGTGAACACGGGATCAAACACCTGGAAATGCCTTTGACACCTCAGAGTGTTTGGGCTGCATTGAACAGCTAATTTGCTTAGAAAACTTTGGAGCCTTTCTGTGATTATGTGGGAAGGCTCCCTTCAACTAAAGCCTACCGAGTCCGTTCTTAAGCATTTTGAAGATTGATTTCTCTCGCCCCACTCGCCCCCTAAAGATGAAAAGAATGATTGAATAAATTGTTTGAGACACTTCTAAAATGTCCATTGCAGCGACGGTTTAGAGAGCAATTGGTTTTCCCAGACATCAGGATATGTTCATGAC
>WTIF01000310.1 GCA_011522845.1 Deltaproteobacteria bacterium | reverse complement strand
GTGGGATTCATTCAATTCCATTGAAGGAGGTTACTCCATGTGATCCTCATTACTCAAATGGACCTGCTGCAAAGAGCATGCATTCTAACGAATTACTACTGCCATGACTGTTGGTAATTCATTAAATTACTAAATTTACTGGTCTATTTTAGAATCAAATTTCTTCAGAACCAACGCACTAGAGTAGTATCAGAGTTCTTTTCTTAAAGCGCTGGGAGGGAATCGGTAGGATTTTTTTCAAGTAGTTGCTGATCGTGAAAGTAACGAACAGTGGTATTTGCTGAAGCGTGCCGAGCGTACGCTTGAACCTTCTGGAGAGGCTCGCCCATTTCAAGGGCAAGTGTGATAGCGGTATGTCGAAGATAGTGTGTGGAAATTTTGATGCCTATCGCATGTCCGAGGCGTCGTACTGCTTCGTTTATTGCCTTGCCAGTCATTTGGCTGCCCATACTACGCTGCCCTAAGGAAGGGAACACCCAAGGTGTATTCAAGCCCGCTAACTGTAGGGCACCTCTCCAAGCAATCAATTCTTGATAAAGCTCTTCTCTGATTTTTAGTTTTTGTGGGACACCGCTCTTCGTTTCCTCAAGAATAGCTATCCAAAAACGACCATCCTGGCAGATATTTTCCCAGTTTAGTAGAGATGCTTCACTTCTGCGTGCTGCAGTGAAATATAGAAATTTTAGCAACACCCTATTCCTGTGACGCAGTAAAGTCTCCACTCGCTCGTCATAGGCTATGTTCTCATTGGCATCAAGCATTTGTTGAAGCTGATTGACTCGCAGAGCTCCCTTATTGCTGAGTTGAGAGACCTTTTCATTGCGGATCAGGGAAGACTTGAAAGGATTTTGTTGAAGATATCCACACTCCGTGAGGACGCGGCAGATCTTCTTCAGAGCGCTCATAGCTTGATTGATACTTGCGGACTTTTTTCCGCTCAATCTTAGATATTCCTTGTATTCAAGCATTCTGAGGCTATCGAGTCGTTCAAGATCTTGAGTGGAATGCAGACCGGCCCATTTCTGAAAGTCCCTCAGAGAACGCTCATAAGCCCGACGAGTATTCACAGCATAATTGCCAAAAACCAGTTCCAAGGCTCTCTGAGCTGGTAGGCTACGAGGAAGATTTTGGGGCAAGTTTACTGGTAGGAGGTCAGTCATCAACTCAAATGAAAATGATAATTTTGGTAAGCCCTCTGAAGGCACCATCGCACTCCAGGTGCTTGCAACAAATTCTCTGCAGGAAGACACAACACTTGGGATTTTTTTAGAGTTTGTTCCTTCCAAGACAAGGACTTACCTAACATGTTTGATAATCCAAGCACTGTGTTCTCAGTAACCTTCAGATTTTTGTTGCCTGTCGAGAATTGGACTTCACCAACCTCCAAGACTCCCAATGTGTTCTCTGGAAGGGAAACTGTCTGATTTTTTTTCAGACTGATTCGTTCAGACTTTTTGATAACTGAGATCAGATAGTCATCAGTTAAACCATACTGAAAAATTGGAAAAGTTCTGAAATGGTCACAGTCTTTAAGTAATGAAATTCTCTTCTTCAACAATTTATGCTTCTTAAGTAACCCCCGATATAAATCTAGGGAGATTGGCAGAATACGTACTGGACCAACAGCAGCCATTTCTTGTAATTCTTGTAAATCCGCCAATGCGTTTGCCTCGCCAAGTAATGTCCCTGCGGGATAGAGTAATCCATTAAGTTCAACCCGACCCGTAAGGAGAAGAGGGATGTGTCCGGCTTCCTGCAAACGAGTAAGTATTTTGTTACCCCTTGGAATTTCTTCAGTCTGTTCGGTGATCAGTTCTCTCAACTCCTCTTTTTTCAAAGAAGGGAAACGTTGTCGTAACCACTGAAGTGCTTTGTCTTGGAAGAACGTTTCATGATCCAGAGGCACCCTCAGATCAGAAGTCCCAAATTCAGCTGTGCAAGCGGAAGCCAATTGCTCTTCTGAAAAAGGCAGGGAAGAGTGGGCTAAAATCAATTTTTCTGAGGGGTCGTTAGCAAAGTCAACCACTTCGCCATGAATCATCCCTCCTCCAGCATCAATCTTTTTGACATCACTCTTTTCCAAGTAACTTTGCAGTGTCTTATCAAAAAAATCTTCACTGATGTGATACTTCGCTTCGGGATTTTTCATCCTACTTAAGACAGTGCTGGAAACGATATCCGCCAAATGTCCAAAAATCTTTGCTTCGCTGCCTTCCTGATACCTGAAGTAAAAGATGTTAGTTTCTACAGGATGAGGAGAAAAACGTGGTTGAACCTGAACTGACTCAGTCACGTTTGTCCATTTATCAAATCCAAGATCTACGATTTCAAAAAAATTTTCGATTTCTTCAGCAGGAAGGGAAATTAGAGCTGAAAGCTTTTGGAAGGTCGATTTTCTTACAAGTGCGGATGAGAGATATTTTATTTTGCGTCCTCCCTGGAGCAGGTAAGGCAATCCCGCAAAGTGATCATCATGAGCATGGGTTTGAAATATTCCAGCGACCTCACTCAGGTCAATCCCCAAAACTTCAAGAGTGTAATGCACGTTCGGGCCTGCATCGACCAGATAGGGTTCTCCGTCAATCATCAAAATACTGGCCATACATGGTCGGAAGCAATCCCAACCATCCCCTTCGCCTGTATGCCAAACTGAGAATTTATCTCTTGGTAGCTGCTGATCTGGCAATTCGTAGGGCGGAGGATAGGTTTCTCCCTCCTTAAGACTCAAATCCACATCAACACATTCCGAACCCATCTTGAATTGATACTGGTTCATTCCTATTCGGCTAACCAGTAGATCTTCCTTTAGACGTTGCCAACCAGAATCTTTGACAACGCAAGTAGCCAACAAGGCATCTGGTGGTTGAATTCTGCCAAAGGCAAATTGCATCTTCATGGCCATCATCTCAGCAGTATCCTCTAGGCTGACACCGCAATCGATCAACTCCTCCGGAGTGGTCAAACCATAATTGCCACGATAAATGTATTGGAGTTGAGACTGAACTGCGTTCTCATTCCCTATTAGAATTGGTCGTTCACCCTTGTTGTTTGGGTGATTCGGAATGATTTGACCTTGTTTGTAGAACATCTGCAGAACTGGAAATTCTGCCATGTTTGCTGGCAACCCATTTTGCAGAAAATCATCAGCAAGCAAAATGGCGTTGGGGCCTGTTTCAAAGGTAGCACCGTTTTCAGTAACCAAATGGATTTTTTCTTTGCTGGTTAGATGCTTAACCGCGTCAGCTGGACAACCACAAAGGATACGTAGGTCCACTTTGGGTATTTCTAGCCATGATATGCCTGGTGCCAGTATTTCGTAGATGATTTCAGCCAAGACTCAAACTCTGATTTGTTATCGCAAATATTCTCTTTGCAACGGTTGCAAGAAAGGTGCGTTCTCCTTCGGGTAGGAGTTAGTTACGAAACATATCGCTAGTTTGATCGCAGCTTCCATGGAACCAGAATCCGCGTTGAATTGGGAAGCTCGATCGAAAGCTGTTCCATGATCAACTGATGTGCGAATCAAAGGCAACCCAAGAGTCACATTCACTCCTTTTTCAAAACCAAGAAGTTTGAGTGCAATATGGGATTGGTCATGATAAAGCGCAATAACCGCATCAAATTCGCCCTGACGGTGTCTCAAGAAAACGGTATCTGGGGAAATGGGACCGATACAATTTATGCCTGCCTCTTCTATTAAGTTCAATGCTGGCAAAAGTATTTCTTCCTCTTCATCGCCGAAAAGACCTTCCTCACCTGCATGAGGATTCAAACCCGGTAATGCGAGTCGTGGATTTTCAATACCCATTCTTCTCAGTGTGTCATGAGTTACTTGAGCAACTTCAAGGATTCTCTTTGGTTGTAGTTGCTCAATTGCATTACGTAAAGAAACATGGGTACTGACATGAACAGCCCTCAATCCTTCAACAGTAAGCATCATAATCGGTGGGGCACCGTTGCTTAATGCTGAGAGAATTTCTGTGTGTCCAGGAAAATGATGACCGGCCATATGTAGGGCCGTTTTGCTAATTGGGGCCGTGGTAATTGCATCAATCTGGTTTGCAAGCGCTGCCTCAATTGCCACCTTCAAAAATTGAAAAGAGGACTCTCCTCCCCAAGCACCTACTTGCCCAAGATTCCAGTTCCTACCGGAGTGAACCTTCAAATCCACAATACAAGGCCCACCAGTTAATTCATCCAGATTTTCACATACTCTTAACTGCAGGTTTGAACCCAGTTTGTTGATAACCTGTTCAAGAACCCAGGCGTCTCCAAAAATGACTGGATGCCAATCCAAGCATGAATTGAGTTTCGTAAGTGCCTTAACTATGATTTCAGGGCCAATCCCATTAGGATCTCCCATAGTCAAACCAATGATTGGTTTTCTTTTTTCGAGCATAACTTCAAAATGGAATTAAAAAATCGCACAGTTTTAGTTACCGGAGCAGGGGTACGTCTAGGTCAAGCTATCGCAGTCACACTTGGTAAACAAGGAATGAGAGTAGCCTTACATTACCACCAGTCTTTGGAGGGGGCAAAAGAAACCTTGGAGCTCATCGGTGGGGACTCTAAACAACATGGTTGTTTTCAAGCCGACCTTAGACAAGTATCCGAGATTGAACTGCTGATCCAGCAGATTGAAGCACAAATAGGCCAAATTGATGTGCTGATTAACAATGCTGCTGACTTCTTCCCCACCCCCCTTGGTGAAGTAGTCGAATCAGAATGGGACCAATTGATCTCACTGAATCTGAAAGCACCATTTTTTCTCTCACAATTGGTTGGAACATCAATGCTCAAAAGAGGACAGGGTAAAATTGTGAACATTGTAGATGTGGCTGCAGAAAGACCTTGGGCTCAGTTCTTACCTTACTGTGCATCCAAGGCGGGATTAGTGTCATTGACTAAGGGACTCGCGAAGGCCCTGGCTCCCGCAGTGCAAGTCAATGCGGTTGCACCCGGAACAATGCTCCCGCCCCCTGAGAGTAGTTCATTTAGCCAGGATCTAGCCATTGAAAGGAGTCTTCTGAAAAAAATGGGGCGGCCGGATGATATTGCTAAAGCAGTCATTTATTTTCTTGAAAATGATTTCGTAACCGGAACCGTATTACCCGTTGATGGCGGAAGAATGCTGGCTTCCTGAGCCAATTTGTCTTGCTACACTCAGAATTTGGAAGGAATATAGTTATTTAAAATTCTGTTGATTCAGTCACATGGAGTTACCGAATGAAGATTGATGGTAAGCAATTGACCTTCCCCGATTCTATTCCTGTCAAGTATTCAGCAAAACTAATCAAAGAAGTCGATGGTGAAATCACTATCGAAGCAGAAGATGAAGATTCCTACCTGAAAGTTTTCACGCCTTTCCGAGGAGTCGCAAAGCTCTACGTTTTTGAAAACGAACGTTGGGTTGACGCAGAAACTTCTCAGCCCTTCTCAGGATTTGATCTCTCCGCTCTTGGGCTCGATCAACTTGGTGACCCAGGAAAGGATGAAGAAACTGAACCGCCGAAGATCATCACCTGATTCTAAACAAAAACGTTAATTGTTGACCCGTCAAGGGTTGAAGACTAACCCTTGGTCAGCAATATTCCTTCATTTCACATTATATTCAACTACTCAAAATGACAGAACGCATTCTGAACGCAGACATTGTCCATGAAATGAGAGACTCCTACATGGAGTACGCAATGAGCGTGATTGTGGGGCGTGCTCTTCCAGATGTACGCGATGGCCTCAAGCCTGTCCATCGACGTGTTTTGTTTGCAATGCAGGATCAGGGGAACCATTACAATCGAGCCTATCGAAAATCTGCACGAGTCGTTGGAGATGTGATTGGTAAATATCATCCTCACGGTGATGCAGCGGTGTATGACACAATCGTGCGGCTGACCCAGCCTTTCTCGATGCGATATCAGCTAATTGATGGGCAGGGGAACTTTGGTTCGGTCGATGGGGATGCCCCAGCAGCCATGCGCTACACCGAAATTAGAATGAAGCAGATCGCTCACGAGCTGATGAGTGATCTAGAAAAAGGCACCGTCGACTTCATCCCTAACTACGATGACTCTCAACAAGAGCCGACGGTACTACCGACCAAGATTCCGAATCTTTTAGTCAATGGATCTACTGGCATTGCCGTTGGGATGGCCAGTAACATCCCTCCACACAATCTACGTGAAGTCCTCAACGCCTTCCTCTACTACATAGAACATCGTTATACTGCTTCGTTGCCAGATTTACTCGAGCTTCTACCTGGCCCCGACTTTCCAACCGGTGGAATTATCATGGGTAGAAGAGGAATTTATGATGCCTACATGAATGGTAAAGGTATCATTCGCATTCGGGCCAAGACTCATGTTGAAACCAATAAAGACGGTCGTGAAGCTATTATCGTGACTGAATTACCCTTCATGGTGAACAAGGCCAATCTTCTCGAAAAGATTGCTGAGATGGTGCGGGAAAAGAGGTTGGAGGGAATCACAGATTTGAGAGATGAATCTGATCGTAAAGGCATGCGGATGTATATTCAGGTTCGCAGAGGAGATGATCCAAATGTCGTTTTGAGCAATCTTTTCAAACACACTGCTCTGCAGTCGTCTTTTGGAATCACAATGCTTGCGATCGTCGATCGGCAACCTAAAGTCCTATCCCTTGCACAGACACTGGAATTCTTCCTGCGGCATCGAATCGAAGTTGTCACTCGCCGGACCCAATTTGAACTAGACCAAGCCAAGAATCGCCTTCATATTCTTGAAGGCTTGATGACTGCTCTTGAAAATTTGGATGAAGTGATCGAAGCCATCCGAAAGGCTGAGAACGGTCCCGCCGCCCAAGCCGTTCTAATGTCTGATTACGCTCTTTCCCAACGCCAATCCCAAGCCATTTTGGAGATGCGTCTCCAGCGTCTTACAGGGATGGAGCAAGAGAAAATTCGTGATGAACATGAGCAAGTAACCCTGAAAATTGCTGATCTGGAAGATATTCTCCAACGTGAGGAGAGAGTAATCGAAATCATCCAAACGGAAGCAATGGAAATCCGTGATCGTTACGGTGATGAACGACGAACAGAGATTGTTGAAGATGATTCAGACATTGCAATTGAAGATCTGATTACCGAAGAAGATATGGCCGTTACCATATCTCACGAAGGCTACGTGAAACGGACTCCTGTTACCGAATATCGTCTTCAGCATAGAGGAGGACGCGGTGTTCAAGGAGCTACCACCAAAGATGGTGACTTTGTTGAACAGATGTTCGTCGCCTCCACTCACGATCATTTGTTGTTCTTCACCAACTTAGGACGAATCTACAGGGCTAGGGTATATGAACTTCCTCAAGCAGGTCGGACGAGTCGTGGAAAACACGCAGCAAATGTTTTGGAACTGCAAAGAGAGAATGAAAAAGAAGGTACCCAAGAGGAGACAATTCGCACTTGCTTGGTAATACCGCGCAATTTCCAAGATAGATCTGATCTCAAACATATATTGATGTGCACAGCTAATGGGATCTGCAAGAAAATAGACATGCTGGATCCAACCAGAGTACGCCGTACAGGTATTCGAGGAATCAGCCTAGATGAGGGGGACTCCTTAATCTCAGCTGCTCTGACAGATGGGGATCGTGAGTTGTTCTTCACCAGCCGCAACGGCATGGGATTACGTGTCCATGAATCAACAATACGGTCAATGGGACGTGATGCACGAGGAGTGATTGGAATGCGCCTCGAACCAAGTGATCAAGTTGTTTCCGCATTTACGCACTCTGGTTCAGGAATGATGTTGACCGTTGCAGAGAACGGCTACGGGAAACAATCGGAAATTAACGCGTTTACCCTCTCAAAGCATCGTGGCAACAAAGGCTTGCGGACAATGCGAATTAACGAAACAACAGGTCCAGTTGTTGAAATGTTGGAAATTGAGGAAGGAGAGCAGCTTCTGTTGATCACCCAAACTGGCCGAATGATTCGAATACACACCAACCAGATTCCAGTCATTGGGAGGGTTACGCAAGGTTCACGTTTGATAAGATTACAGGAAGACGAACGTGTAATTGCTATTTCCACAGTAACTGAAGAAAACGAGGACGCTGAGGAATCAGAAGTTATCCCTGCGGAAAATGAACTGTCAGAAGAAGGAGCGAACACCTCGGAGTGAATGAAGAATGGCTGGCGCATTTTCTGCATTTGATGCTGCAAATCGCCTTTTTTCGCCACTATTCAAGGGTTGCTTCCATGCGAAAAATCTTTTCACTTCTGCTCTCTATTTGTGCTTTGGCAGTCTTGGCCAAAACCACATTGGCGCAGGAGTTACCCTCTGGACATATGGTGGATCATCTCGATGTCATTCCTGGTGATCCATCCTACTTAACAATAAGAGGGGTTTTTGATGAATCTCTCTTCTCTGCCATTCAAGTTGAATCTGGAGATACCCCAGGTAAGTTCCAGGTTTCCATACCCCAAGCCTTTCTAAATAATGTCACCCTGCCTCAGCGAGAAATGGCTTTTGCTGAAGAGGATGGGGTGAAACGTGTTGAACTCAACGAGAAAATCAGTCGAACAGGTAGTGGAAATGTGGACTTTCTGGTCGACATGCAGATCTTTACGAGCACTGGGGATGTTTCGCTGGAGTTGGACAGAGAAAAATCAGATGGACAGCAATTAGCATTTGCTCTGAAACCAATGCGCAAGCGACTTGGATCGCAAGATCGAGAGCGAGCGAGTTCACAAATTTCTGCTCCCGGTATTGATGACATGGCAGCTCCAGCGAGCCGCGGTGAACGGCAGCTCAAGCCTATGGCCTCCCAAGCTCGCGATGCTGTGATGCTTCACCCCGTTGCAGCTTTGTTGATGTACCAACAACCATTGCAATTAAATGTGTCTGTATTGAATGCCTCTACTAAAGATCAAAACGCCCAAAGACTTGCAATCCTATTAGATCGACAACAAAGACAGAAATTAGAGGAACAAGTTGGAATGAGATTGGAAGTTACAAATATTTCTTCAGTTCGTGAGGGCATGGTACTACCGAGGACAAAAATATATTTTAGGCCCAATTTCATGAAGGCAGCGTTAGCTTTGTCCGAAGTGATTCCAGGGGAACAACTGGTTGAACAAATGCCATCCAGTCACAAGGGTCGGATGGGAACCGATGTCGAAGTTTATGTAGGAGAAAATTTTGAGTAAGCAACGACAAATTCACACAATGGTAGGCTGGATCCTACTAATAACTATTTCGCTTTTGCCAACAGGCATTTTCGCTTTTCCCGAGTACACATCTAAGCTTAATGCAATTAAGTTGGCAGAAACGCTCGATAAAGGACTCTACCGAGATCTCAGGATATCTTCGGTTTTCGTCAAAAATCGCACGAACGACGAGCATTTTCTCCAAGCTGTCTTGGAAGATGGATCTAGCCAGGAATGGAAACTTGATCAAGTCTATGAATGGTCGCTGACAGACCAACTCCAACTAACAGGGAACAGAGTTTTGGTGTTTCCATCCAGTGAAAGCACAGAATTTGGAATATTAGACAAAAATGAGTTTTACCGACTAGTGCTGACTTCTCAGGCCTACGTAAAGACTTATGGAGAGCACGACCTGCTGGAAGGAAAGAGAATGACTTACGGAATTCGTAGATTCCGTATGCTGCATCCAGGTGAAGAAGAGCAGTTTGCTGCCGATGATCAAGGTAACCGTTTTCGATATGTTCTTGAACTGGACAACGGTGGCAGAGAAATCTTTACTTATTTAGACGCTTATCAACTCATGAATGACGGGGCTTTCATCCAAGATCCCATGGAAGATGATGTCATTCTAAGCCAGCCATTTTTGGTTAGAGAGCTAGTAGCCTTACCAAGGCAAGTTGAGGATGAGCTAAGAAACATCTGGCGCTTCGGAGTCGAGATCATTTTTGATCAAAATGTCGCGTTGACACCTGATTTGATTCCTTACCAAATTGTGGAACAAAATCTTCGAGATCCAGAGACAGGACTGAGGAAAAACCAATTTTTTATCCAGGTCATGATCCCGAACGCTGAGAAAATCCGTGAGGTTCCTGGGTTTCGAACTCTCGAGTATCTCCAGCACGTTGAAGTTGTGACAGATGTAGAGCATCAACAGAGAATCTTCCTGAAAGCTCAGATTAATCCACAGATCTTTGAGTTGCCTCCCTTTGTTGAAGTTACCAGTAACAATTCTATTGTTGTCAACTTCTTCAGTGTCACTGATCAAAGCGTGACTCGCAGGCAACAATTCCTAGACTCCAGAATCCCAATCGCTGGGCTCCAATCAGCTTTCTTCAGCTATCCGCAGGAAACAGAGTTTGAACGCTTCTATCTTCAGGCAGTAGAACAGATTCGTTCGGCACAGCGACAATCAAATCTTCACCTGAAGATTGAAACCTATCTGAATGCGTTAGATAGCCTTCATGAAGCTGCGCTCCAGGCACAGAATGATCAAGAAATTGCTCAAGCACTCTTGCAAAGGGACACCCTCCTGAAGACGCTACCAGATCTGATCATTTCAAATACACAGCGCAAAATTCTCGAAAGTACTCAAATGGAACAAGACAGCATTCAAATGGAAGAAACGAGAAGGCAATTGCTTTCTCATTTGGACCGAGCTGCTGACTTCGCTCCACAACGGGAACAACAGCAAAAAATCGCTTCCCTTCGCAACATTCTACGGTAATTTTTAGGAGGGCCTTGAGCCCTCCTAAACTACATCCTCCCTTGTACTTCTTCCTCTATCTGCTAGCCTTTTTGAATCGAACTCCATAATTTTTAAAGGTTAGTGTGCAGGTCAAATCTATTCTTTCTGAGTGGCGCCCACTACCCTTGGGCTGTTTTTCGGCTTTTTTGTTAGTAATACTAATTTTTAGTTGGTTGTACTTCTAAGACATTCCTGGAAACGGTGATGATAGAAACCGAAGAGCGAGATGGTTCCAGTTCAAAATTGGATCTGGAACATGAGAAATTGATGCAGGATATAGAGCGCAGGAGAATGCTGATGGTTTTGGGTTTCATTATTTGGAATCTTGCCTGTCTGTCACTTCTCTTCATGCCCTTGATGCAATTGTTAAAATTAGAAAATCATTATCCAATGATGTTTGGAAATGTAGCGATCTCGTTTGGTCTACTCTGTTATTACTGGCGACGACAAGAGCCTCCAAAAAACAGGAATCAATGACTGATTCACAACTGAGTCCTGCTGTAATTACTGTTGGAGAAGAACTTGTCTGGGGAGAGTTAGCTAATGGTAATCAGCAGTGGATGCTGCAGTGGCTGAAAGAACAAGACCAGCCGGCTGGAATCGCGATGACCCTACCAGATCACCAAGACACAATCGCAAAGTGGTTAAGGGAACTGCACAAAGAATTTTATCCATTGATCGTTTCTGGTGGCATTGGGGGAACACATGACGACTGCACTCGACAAGCTATTGCGCAATCACTAGGAATTCCAATCATACGCCATCCAGAATGCTATTCAATTTTGGTAAAAAGATATCAAGATCGATTAAATGAAGCTCGTGCACGGATGGCGGATCTTCCTGAGGGATGTGAATTAATCGCAAACCCGGAAGGTGCCCCAGGATTTCATGTGCAGGGAATTTTTGCCTTCCCAGGTTTTCCAAGCATGCTGAAGGCAATGTTACCAATGACTCTGCCAACATGGAAAAGGGATTCCTCTGAATGGAAAATTCAAGAAATTATCTTGGACGTACCTGAGGGTGATGCTGCTGAAGCTGTAGAAAATTTTAGTAATCAATGGCCAAATGCACGTTTGGGAATTTATGCACATAGCCTTCAGGAGGCTCCACGCAGAGTAACCCTACGCCTTCGATATCCGGCGAACGCTCCAGCCGTGCAACAAGCCTTTGAAAAATTGGTTCAACAACTCCGCCTAACCATTCCACTTTAAACCATGATCTGTGTAACCAACCTTGGTATGCAATACGGCGCCAAGGTGCTTTTCCGAAATGCCAGTATCAATTTTGATCCTGGTAAACGCTATGGTCTTGTCGGAGCCAATGGAGCTGGCAAGTCCACTCTTCTACGCATTTTGACCAAAGACGAAAATCCCACAGAAGGAAAAGTATCTGTCCCTAAAGAACTGAAACTAGGATTTTTACGCCAGGATCATTTCAGTTATGAGGATCACGTCATTATCCATGTTGTGATGCAAGGGAAGAAGCGTCTTTGGCAAGCCATGGAAATGAAGGAGGAACTCCTGGCGAAGGAGGAAATGGATGAAAAAACGGGCCATCAGCTTGCAGAATTAGAAATTATCATCGCTGAAGAGGATGGGTACAGCGCTGAGGCCTTTGCCGCAGAGTTATTAGCAGGACTGGGAATCAGCGTTAATTATCACCACGAAAAGATGAAGGCTCTTTCTGGTGGTTTCAAACTACGTGTACTGCTAGCCCAGGTTCTTTTTAGTGACCCAGACCTTTTACTTCTTGACGAACCAACAAACCATCTCGATATCATCTCCATCCGCTGGCTGGAAGAATTCCTCAGAGACCAGTTTCAGGGAACTCTGATTTATATATCCCACGATCGTGATTTTCTTAATGCTACCGCTACACACATTGTGGATATTGATTATGAGGAAGTTATTCCTTACACCGGCAACTACGAGCGATTTCTCGCTGCAAAGGAATTAGAAAGTTCCCAACGTCAAAAAGAAATTGAGAGTGTTGAACGTAAAGCTGCCGAAATGCAGGCATTTGTGGACAGATTCAAAGCTAAGGCAACAAAGGCCCGGCAAGCTCAATCACGTGCAAAGATGATTGATCGACTTGAAGTTCCGGAAGCAAAACTTTCTTCACGAGTGTCACCCACACTGAAGTTTCAGCAAAAGCGACCCTCTGGGAAAGTGGTATTAACTCTGAAAAATATTCAAAAAGCTTTTGGTGCTTTGAAAGTACTAAATGGCATTGATACTACGATTGAACGAGGCGAGAAGGTTGCCCTGATTGGTCCTAATGGTATTGGAAAATCTACCCTACTGAAAATTGCATTAGGACAGATGGAACCGAATAGCGGAGAAAGCAACTGGGGATATGAAGTCCAAGTATCCTACTTCGCCCAAGATCACCATGATTTGCTTAAAGAAAGGACCAGTGTATACGACTGGCTATATGCTCAGGCACCTCATGAAACTGTAGGGACCATAAGAGGCCTTTTGGGCCAAGTGTTGTTCACCGGTGATGAGGTGAAAAAAAGTGTCAATGCATTGAGTGGAGGGGAATCAGCGCGACTATTGTTTGCGAGGATGATGCTCGAAAAGGGGAATGTCCTTGTACTGGATGAGCCCACAAATCACATGGATCTTGAAGGAGTAGAAGCTCTTGCCGATGCGTTGCAAAAATTTGAGGGTACTGTAATTGTCGTCAGTCATGATCGACACTTCGTTAGCAAAGTGGCAACGCACATTCTTGAACTAACTCCAACGGGAGCGAGAGACTATCCAGGCCCTTACCAAGAATATCTGGAAAGATTTGGAGATGACTATTTGAATCGGGATCTCACTTCATTGCACCACCAAAAGCCCAGTCAAACTCAAAGTAAAAGTACCCAGAAAACGAAGACGCACATCAGTCATGAAGAGCGCAAACTTCAGAAGCAGCGCATTAATCAACTTCAACGAACGGTAGAACAACTTGAGCGGGAAATTGCTAAAAACGAAGACCAACTTCAAGATATTGAAGAACATTTTGGCAAGGAGGGATACTTTCAATCTGCCGATCCAATCGAAATTCAGAAACTTCAAAAAAAGCAGGAGAGTGTGCAAAAGATGCTTACTCAACATCTGCAGAATTGGGAGGCAACGAGTCTTGAATTAGAGGAACTACGTCAAACTGCCTAATTCATGCAGAATGGTTAGAATAAGCTTGGTGAGAACCGCTGTGCCTTGAGGATTCCAAATCGTGCTGTATGGTTTCAAAATTCATTTAATTGTTCGAGAAAAGTGCTCTTCCAAACCCAGAATACTCTCCTTTCATTCATCTTCCTGAGTTCTTCAAAGTGTCCTCAGCTAACCGAATAAGCTAAAATCAAATGACCGATCAACCCAATGAATCTTCAGTTGAGGTTACGGAACGTGAGCTACTAGTTCAGACTCTGCGGTTGCAGGAGCAGGCCTCTGTATCAAATATCTCTCAACTGGTTGAGTGTAGAAAACAATTAGAGCTTGCTCGACTACAATGCCAAATGCTGCAAAATACCATTGCACGGAGTGAAGAAGGCGAGCTTGTGGATGAGGTCAGGGAGCTTTTGTCTCAGGAACAACTCAATTTAGAGGGTTTAACCTACGACTACATGCTCTTGCTGGAGGAAGAGCGCCAGTGGCTCATGCTTTTCGTCAGATGTTTTGATGAAATGAATTTTCCTGACCAAGGCCTCTGGAAAAGCTTTTTTGACGAAGTTATGGAAGAAAAAGACTTTGAGTACCGGCAATTTTTCAACAAGAGAAAAGAATCGCTCGAAGGCATGAGACAGCAAAATCTTGCAGCAGTTGCCCCAGAAGATTCGGATGTTGAGGAAACGCCTGAAGACCCACCTTCCACCAGTTGATTTGCCATGCGCATACAAGGGCTGCGCATCGCCGGATTCAAATCATTTTGCCATCCTACCACCTTCACTTTCCAACATAACGGGGTCACCATTGTTGTGGGCCCTAATGGTTGTGGTAAATCCAACGTAGTTGACTCCATCCGCTGGGTACTTGGCGAACAAAGAGCCAAGCAACTCCGTGGCGGTTCTATGGAAGATGTCATTTTTGCAGGAAGTGCCTACCAAAAACCCTTGGGCATGGCCGAAGTCACTCTAACCTTTACAAATCCTGCCGGCGATACGCTTCCCAAGTACCGTGAATACAGTGAAATTGAAATAACTCGGCGCCTCTATCGCTCTGGTGAAAGCCAGTACTTGATCAATAAAACCCCAGTTCGATTGCTTGATATTCGTGAACTCTTTATGGATACCGGAGTTGGAGGAGGGACAGGTTATTCCATTATTCAGCAAGGTAAGGTCGAGGAGATGATCAATTCAAGACCTGAAGAAAGAAGAAACTTCATTGACGATGCTGCAGGTATCGTCAAGTTTCGAATCAAGCGTCAATCTGCTGAAAAGCGTCTTGATGAAACACGCCAGAATTTACTTCGGGTCGATGATATTCTGCAAGAGTTGGAGCGGCAAGAAGAAGGTCTGAAAGACCAAGTGGAGCAAGCCAGACTTTATCTGAAACTTAGGGAAGACATCAGGCAAGCGGAGTATCAGCTAATCTTGTATCGTTGGCACCAAGCAAAAAAACGTGAGGAAGAAGCCAAGTCAAGAATAGCAAGAACGGAGGCCACACAAACTGAAGAGCAATTGACCAAGCAAACTAGGGTGACCGAACTAGAGACACTAGGGCTTGAGATCACTTCGTCAGGAGAAAAGCTAGCCACATCTCGTAATGAAATGTTCTTGATTGATAAGGAACTGCAAGAGGCTGAGAGCCAAAGACAATTGACTTCTCAGAGTATTCAAAATTCTGAAGAGAGAATTCAACAACTAATTGATGACAATCAACAACTGGAAGAAGCTCAGAATGAATTAAAACTGGAAGCAACAGAAGATCAGCTTGAGTTAGAGAGCCTCCAAAAAAATTATCAGCTATTTGAAGAGGCGCTGCAGAGATTGGAAAGCGACCGCCTCCAAGAAAATGAAGCTTTGGCATCTCAGAACAATTTGCTAAGGGACTTGCAGCAGAACTTACTGCAAACTCATACGAAATTGACGAATGCGACCAACCAGCAAAATTTTGTGATCGAGCGACTCGAGCAACAGCAGACTCGTTTAGTGGAGTTGAGAGAACAGCACGTTCAGGCTCAGCATCATGTGCAAGAGGCCAAACAAAAATTGAGTAGATCCAGTGGAAGAACCAGTGTTCTTGAGGAAGAACAAGAGCAATTACATGCAGAATTAAAAGACCTTAGGCTTGAGCAGGATGAACAGCAGGAGGTGCTGGAAGAACGACGCAATCAATTAAAAACTTTGCTCAGTGAGTTTCAGAAACTCCAATCTCGTCTGAATTCACTTCGGGAAATTCAAGAACGCTATGAAGACTTTAGTGATAGCGTTCAACAGTTGTTGAAGTATTTTCAGCAACATCCAGCAGAAAAAGAAAAAATTGGCTTTCTGGGAATATTTGCGGACTTCACCATCTTGAATACTGACAATCCCCAAACCCTTGCCCCAATTCTTGAGAACATACTTGATTGGGTCATCCTCGCCTCTATTCAGAACATCCCCAAACTGGAAAAACTTTGCCAAGAGCAGAATTTCAGTCGATTAGAGGTTCTAACACTGGACCGCTTACCACCCTTCGGTGACATCTCATCGTCAAGTTCAATTTCCGACAAGTTGATCCAATTTAAACCACCCCTTCAAGAATGGGGGAATCAATGGTTTCAACAAATAACCTTTATAAGAGAAAACGAATCTATATTTGAGGAAGCTTTAGATAAGTGGCAGAGCAACGCTGGATCTAGAGCCTGGGTTTCTCCAGCAGGGACCTATTTCCCAACCTTCGGAGGAATCCGATGTGGACGCCCCGCAAAAGCATCTTTTGGCTTCCTCCAAAGACAGCAAGAGATAGAGTTACTTGAAAATAAAATACGAGTTGAAGAAGAGCGCATCCAAGCTCTTGAAATGGGCCTAGAAAGCCTTGAAGAAGAGAGCCAAGAACGGGAACTTGAAATTCAGGATTTGAGAGACCGACTTCACGAAATTCAACTAGACCTTACCCGCCTTCAGCAAGAGCAGGAGCACAATCAACGAGAGGTATTTCGAACCGAGGAGAGTTTGAAGATGATCGAACTAGACGGTATCCGCTTAAAGACTGAGCAGGAGCGTCTTGAAAACCAAAAACAGGAAATTCAACTAGAATTCACAAATCATGAGGAACGTCGGCAACAGTTAGAGAATGAAGTAGCAGCACAACAACAACAGATTCAAATCCAACAACAAAGTCTTCAAGAAGTCAGTGAAGAACATACTAAATTACGTCTGCAAATAGCCGAATCTACGGAGCAGTTCCGAAACATCAAAGGAAATTTAGAGCGTAATCAACGAAATCAATCAGAGATTGAAAGTAGACGAAAACGAATTTTAGAAGCACTGGAATTGGCAAAAACAAAAAGCCAAGAAGGACAGTTTCGTATCAAGGAGTTGGACGCTCTAGTACCAACTCTCTTGAAAAAAAGGTTGGAATTGGATGAAAAAATCAAAACGGACACCAAAACCTATGAGCAGCAGAGCCAGCTACAGAGCGATTTGACCAAAAGACTTAATGAAGTACAAAAAGTTCTGGAGAACCTGCTTCAGCAGATTCATCAGCAGAGGATTGAACAGACTGAGCATCGGTTGCAAAGAGAACAATTGGAAGAACAACTCTCTGATCAGTGGGACTTTGACCCTGAGAGTCATTTGGAGGAGAGTTTAACTGAGGTCAATGAAACTTCACTGGTGAATAATTTAAGGAAGCAACGCCTACAATTGGAAGCGATTGGCAATGTAAATCTGGCAGCACCGGCAGAATATGACTTGCTAATGGAACGCCTAGAATTTTTGCAGAGTCAATCATCTGACCTTACACAAGCCGCCGAAGACTTGGAGAGAACAATTCGGGAAATAAATATTGAATCCCGAAGGCGGTTCAAGGAGATGTTCGAGAAAGTGAACAACCAGTTTGGCACTCTGTTTTCTCAGCTTTTCGGCGGAGGAGAGGCACGAATGGTACTTACTGAAAGTGAGGACGTCCTTGAAAGTGGAATTGAAATTTTTGCACAACCCCCAGGTAAAAAATTACAAAACCTTAACCTACTCTCTGGTGGAGAAAAAGCATTGACTGCCATCTCCCTCGTCTTCGCAATTTTTTTGATCAAGCCTAGCCCATTCTGTGTGTTAGACGAGGTTGATGCCCCCCTTGATGATGCCAATGTTGTTAGGTTCAACCAACTCATACGACGCCTAACCACTAATTCTCAATTTGTTGTCATCACACACAATAAAAAAACGATGGAAATCGGCGATGCACTGTATGGAGTCACAATGGATGAACCAGGGGTTTCCAAGACAGTATCCGTCCGATTCGAAGAAGCAGAACGTCTGAGTGCTTAGTGAATGGCTACCGCAGAGGAAATCGCTTTGACTGTCGAAATCCAGTGGAAAAAGAATATTGAAACACCAGATTGGTCTAATGATTTGATAACAGTCATGGAGTTTCTTCTTTCCAAATTGTTTGAAAAAGAACGCACTGTTTCAGTCTACATCACTGATGCAGTTGAGATGAAAATGTTGAATGTAGAATATCGAGGAAAAAATAGTAGTACTGATGTGCTCTCTTGGTCCTATTATGAAGAAGACCATTCAGCACCGCATGTTGGGGATCTTGCTGTCAGTTGGGATGATGTTTGTCAGCAAGCAGACACCAATGGATGGGATGCAAAGACTGAGATGATTAGAATGTTGGTGCATGGCTGCTGTCACCTATCGGGGTTAGACCATGAGAGGTCCACAGATGAAGAGATAGAAATGCTAGCCTTGGAGGAACAACTACTGACACAACTTGGCCTACCTGGATTGTACGACAAATTTCCACTCCCCTAGAAACTTCATTTTCTGCGCTTTTCAGCAGGACTTTCATCGTCAACCTTGCTATATTTGAATGTTTTATGCCCGTTATTTGTCCTTGAAGAGATTTTTGGGCAACCTTGCGGTGCAACTTTTAGAAATCGAAATTTTGTAGAGCGGAGGCTTGTTATGGCAGAGACGAGCGCAACAGAAGTATACGAGGTTCCTTCCAACTTTCAGGACGCCCTGATTAACGAAGAGCAATACCAACAAATGTATCAGGAGTCTGTTGAGAATTCTGAAAGTTTTTGGGCCAAGCAAGCGGAACGAATGCATTGGTTCAAAAAGTGGGACAAAGTTAAAGAAGTTGATTTCAACACAGCGAGCATCAAGTGGTATTTGGGTGGTAAAATCAATGTGTCCTACAACTGTCTTGATAGGCATCTGGACAGTCCAAGAAAGAATCAGGCTGCCCTCATCTGGGAATCTGATGATCCAACAAAATGTCGTACATACACTTACCAGCAACTCCACCGAGAAGTCTGCCGATTTGCGAATGTATTGAAAAAACATGGGGTTCAGAAAGGTGATCGTGTTGTCTTATACATGCCCATGATCCCCGAGCTTCCCATCGCAATGCTTGCTTGTACGAGAATCGGTGCGGTCCATTCGATTGTTTTTGGTGGATTTAGTGCTGATGCTTTAAGAAACCGAATTGACGATTGTGCTCCTGCAGCTGTGGTCACAGCAGATGGAGGTTTCCGGGGAAATAAAGCTGTCCCCCTGAAGCCAAACTGTGATCAGGCAATGGAGGGATTTGACTACATTAAGAGTTGCATCGTCGTCAACCACTCAGGCACTACTGTCGAGATGAACTCCAATCGTGACCATTGGTGGCATACCGAGATTAATGGTGATGATATTTCCAGTGTCTGTCCTGCTGAAGAAATGGATTCTGAAGATCCCCTCTTCATTCTCTACACATCTGGATCTACCGGAAAACCAAAGGGAGTGATGCACACCACTGGTGGCTACATCACCTATGCTTCGATGACTCACAAATATGTTTTTGACTACCGCGATGGAGAAACCTACTGGTGTACTGCAGATATTGGCTGGGTAACTGGTCACTCCTACATCATCTATGGCCCTCTAGCGAATGGTGCCAGTTCCGTGATGTATGAAGGTGTACCCAACTATCCGGACTGGGGTCGATTTTGGGATGTTGTCGAAAAACACCAAGTCAACATTTTCTACACTGCTCCAACAGCGATTCGAGCGATTGCAAAGGAAGGTGATGATTTTGTTAATAAACGAGACCTCAGTTCATTACGCTTGCTCGGTACCGTAGGAGAACCTATCAATCCAGAAGCATGGCAATGGTATCATCGTGTCGTCGGTAAAGAGCGATGCCCAATTGTGGATACCTGGTGGCAGACAGAAACAGGTGGGATCTTGATTACCCCATTGCCGGGTGCAACTAAGCTAAAGCCCGGTTCAGCGACAAAGCCCTTCTTCGGAGTTCAACCTGTCATTGTTGATCCTCAAACAGGAACTGAATTGGAGGGTGCAACCGAAGGGGCTCTCTGTATCAAGGATTCATGGCCCGGACAAATGCGTGGCGTTTATGGAGACCCAGAGCGCTTCTTCAATACCTACTTTGTTCAATACAAGGGGATGTACTTCACAGGAGATGGAGCAAGGCGTGATGAAGATGGCTACTATTGGATCACTGGTCGGATTGATGACGTGATTAATGTTTCTGGTCACAGAATGGGGACCGCAGAAGTAGAATCTGCACTCGTACTACATCATGACGTAGCAGAAGCAGCAGTTGTGGGCTTTCCCCATGCAATCAAAGGACAGGGTATCTATGCCTACGTAACTCTCAACAGTGGCGTTGAACCTACGGATGCTCTACGGACTGATTTGGTCAAGCTAGTCCGCAAGGAAATTGGACCAATTGCAACGATTGATGCGATCCAATGGGCTCCAGGTCTTCCTAAGACACGTAGTGGCAAGATTATGAGGAGAATCCTGCGTAAGATTGCTGAAAATCAAGCCTCCAGTATTGGTGACACCTCCACTCTCGCAGATCCCTCAGTTGTGGAAAACTTGATTGAGAATCGAATTTCTACAGAAAAATAATAGAATTGCAACTTTAGTTGTTTTCTGTCATCTTTATTGTTATTTCCTTCCTTCCGGCGTCTCCTCGTTTGGAGACGCCTCCCGAACCAGCCTGAATTCAAGTCTAGGAGAATTGCATGGGGGAGAGCGTAGTAATTGTTGCTGCCGCAAGAACGGCAGTTGGTAGTTTCAATGGTAGCCTAGCTGGAATCAGTGCTGCCGACTTGGGTGCAATTGTCATTCGTGATCTCTTGAAAAAGACAAACCTGGCACCGGAAGCAATTGACGAAGTTATTCTTGGCCAAGTACTAACGGCTAGTACGGGCCAAAATCCAGCGCGACAAGCTGTGATCAAAGCTGGATTGCCCCAGACAACACCTGCTTTGACAATTAACAAGGTGTGTGGAAGCGGTCTGAAAGCTGTCCACTTGGCTGCGCAAGCCATCAAGTGTGGCGATGCCGATGTCATCATTGCAGGTGGTCAAGAAAATATGAGCCAGGCTCCACATGCTCTGCCTAACTCACGAAATGGACAGCGTATGGGTGATTGGCAAATGACTGATACCATGATCAAAGACGGACTTTGGTGCGCATTTAACGACTACCATATGGGCATCACCGCTGAAAATGTAGCAGATCGTTATGAAATCAGCAGAGATGAGCAAGACACATTCGCTTTAAGATCTCAAAATTTAGCTGAGGAAGCGCAAGCTGCTGGACGATTTCAAGAAGAGATTGTGCCTGTGGAAATCCCACAGCGTAAGGGAGATCCGATTGTTTTCCAGGAAGACGAATTCATTCGCAAGGGAGCTACGATTGAAGGCATTCAAAAGGTTCGACCAGCCTTCAAAAAAGATGGTTCGGTAACAGCGGCTAATGCTTCTGGAATCAATGATGGTGCTGCAGCTGTCGTTGTCATGTCAGCTAGTAAAGCCAAGGAACTTGGACTGACCCCCTTGGCAACAGTTAAGGCTTATGCAAGCGCTGGAGTTGACCCAGCAATCATGGGGACTGGTCCCATTCCGTCCACACAAAAGTGTCTTGAAAAGGCAGGTTGGACAGTGGGTGACTTAGATTTGATTGAAGCAAATGAAGCTTTTGCCGCACAAGCATTGGGAGTTGCCAAAGAACTCCAGTGGGACGATAGTAAAGTCAACGTAAATGGAGGTGCTATTGCGATTGGACATCCAATTGGAGCCTCTGGTTGCCGAGTGTTGGTGACACTCCTTCACGAAATGAAACGTCGAGATGCCAAAAAGGGACTAGCGACCTTGTGCATTGGAGGAGGTCTCGGCGTCGCATTAGCAGTAGAACGATAATCAAATTTTTTATAAACATTGAGATTGACCTTAAAGAATTAATTTAAAAAGAGGTTGTATGAATCTAGAAGGAAAAGTTGTAGTTATTACAGGAGGTGGGCGAGGATTGGGACGCGCATTCGCTTCAGAACTTGCGGACAAAGGAGCAAACTTAGCTTTGGTTGATCTGAACCAAGATGATTTAAATGCCACGAAAGAGATGGCTTTAGCCAAGGGTGTAAAAGCTCAAACCTACGTCACTAATGTAGCCAAAGAGGATGAAGTCGTTTCTCTTTTTGATCAAATCGTCAAAGATTTTGGTCAAGTTGATGGGCTAATCAACAATGCTGGAATCACACGGGATGGACTCATTGTTCGTAAGAAAAAGATCAAGGACGAAGCGGGGAACGTTACTGGTGAGGAAATTCAAAAGATGTCCTTACAAAATTGGCAATTGGTCATTGATGTAAATCTAACAGGAGTTTTCCTTTGCGCCCGTGAGTTCTTTGAAAAACAACTTCAATTGGGTGGCAAAGGTGTTTGCATCAACATTTCCAGTATTTCAAGAAACGGAAATATGGGCCAAACTAACTACACAGCCACAAAAGCTGGTGTAGCGGAAATGACTGTGACATGGGCCAAGGAAATGGCTCAACATGGAGTACGCTGCGCTGCGATAGCTCCAGGCTACATCAACACAGAAATGGTTGCTGCGATTCGTGAAGACGTGAAGCAGAAGATTATTGATCAAGTGCCAATCCGAAGACTCGGTGAACCCACAGAAATCGCCAGAACAGCTATCTTCATTTTAGAGAATGATTATATCACCGGCAGGGTCATTGAAGTTGATGGTGGACTAAGAATCTGATTTCCAGCAACAAAAAATTCTGCACTCTCTAACAAGTCGAGAGTGTGAAAATGAATCATTCCAGCGAAGCAATTCATGATAGGAGCTGTTCGATGAATACTCAGACACAAGGGATCAATCAGGAAAAAATGCAGGAATTCTTTGGAAGTATGATTTCCAAGATGAACGAGCAAGGCTCTGATACTGATCCATTCGGAGCACTGAAATCCCTGCAACAGGTTGCCGAGGCTTGGGTGAAGAATCCGCAAGAACTGAATCAGTCCATGCAGAATTGGAGTCAGAAGATCGGCGAAGTAAACATGAAAGTTTGGAACGAGTTTGCAAATAAATCCAAAGAATCGATCGAAAAAGGAGAATTTGGCAAAATTCCCAAACTCGAAGAGTTGCCTCATTTCGGATGGATTCAGGAATACTACAAGCTCTACGCTGAATTCCTCCAAGAAAGCATCCAGAAAACGCCCAATGTCTCAGATCGGACGAAAGACAAGGCCAGATTCTGGACAGAACAAATGGTAAGTGCAATATCACCAAACAATTACTTCTGGACCAACCCAGGGGCCATTCGTGAATTCATCGATACCGAAGGAAAAAGTCTCGTCAAAGGATTTGAAAATTGGGTAAAAGACTTCCAAGACCAAATGCCACAAATGGTCGACAAATCCCCTTTTGAAGTCGGTAAGAACTTGGCGAACACACCAGGTAAGGTTGTTTACAGAAATGACCTAATGGAATTGATCCAGTATGAAGCTAATACTGATCAAGTACACCAGACTCCAGTACTGATCACCCCACCCTGGATCAACAAATTCTATATTTTAGATCTAAATGAAAAAAAGAGCTTTGTCCGGAATCTAGTGAACAATGGCTTCACAGTTTTCATGATAAGCTGGAAGAATCCAACGACAGAACTGCGTAACACAAGTCTTGATGACTACATGTTAATGGGCCCCATTGAGGGAATGAGAGTTGTCAAGGAAATCACAGGAGCAGAAAATATCCATGCAGTTGGATACTGTATTGGAGGCTCTTTACTAGCAACTACTATGGGCTGGTTGAACGGTCCTCAGAAAAAGGTAAAAAATCATTTTTCAAGTTTCACGCTGCTGACAACTTTGGTCGATTTCTCCAAGCCCGGGGATCTTGGGCTCTTCGTAGATGAGGACTCAATGAAATTTGTTGAGAAGATGATGGCTGAGAAAGGATACTTAGACGGCAAGCAGATGGGGACAACCTATCGAATGATGAAAGCAGATGGGCTGATTTGGAATTATGTAGTGAACAACTACCTTTATGGCAAAACCCCTCCTCCAATTGATATGCTCTTCTGGAATGAAGATTCCACTAGACTACCTGAAAAAGCTCACTCCTTTTACTTACGAGAGTTTTACATCAACAACCATCTCTGCCAAGGCAAACTAGAATTGGCTGGGCAGAAAATCAACCTTGGTGAAATCAATCAACCGCTGTATTCAGTTGCGGCTGAAAAAGATCACATTACCCCATGGGACCAAGTATTCAAAACCGGACTTAATACAGGTGGACAAGTACGTTTTGCCTTATCAACATCGGGACACATCGCAGGAGTAGTTAATCCTCCTCTAAATCCGCCAAAGCGAGCTTTCTGGGCTGGGCCTGTCACTGAAACCGATCAAGATCCAATGATTTGGCAGAAAAATGTCCAACAAGTTCCAGGAAGCTGGTGGCAGGATTGGATTCCTTGGCTGCAAGGTCAATGTGGTGACAAAGGAGATGTACCTACGATGGGCAGTAAAAAATATAAACTGCTTGGAGATGCCCCTGGCAAATATGTAAAAGAAAAGTAAACAAATCAAATCTCTGAGAACCAGTGAGCAGATGATCACTGGTTCTCAAAAAAATAATTATTAACTTCATTTATTTTCC
>WTIF01000339.1 GCA_011522845.1 Deltaproteobacteria bacterium | reverse complement strand
CTCAGACTAACTGAGTTGCTCCCTACAGCCACCTAATAATTCCCAAAAAATAAATGAACACTTGATGATTATTTGAAATCACTGATTTTCCGGTTTGAAGAAATTCTGGCCAGCTTGCAATTTCTACCCCAACATACGGAGAAAACCTCGCTTTCCTAAGCAAAATCTTTTCTATCTTTTCTTTCTGCGGAGACGATAAACGTAGGCAAGAATTTCTGCAACTGCTTTAAAGAAACGCTCCGGAATAACCTGTCCAATTTCCACACCTGCATAGAGATCCCTGGCCAATTGGGGCCTTTCCAAAATCGGAACGTCGTTTTGATCGGCCACTTTTCTGATCCGAAGGGCCATGTAATCTACACCCTTAGCGACTACCTGAGGAGCATTCATGCTCTCTCGATCATACTTCAGGGCCACAGCATAATGTGTCGGGTTTACAACGATAGCATCAGCTTTAGGGACCTCCTGCATCATCCGAGCATTCGACATTTCTCTCTGGATCTGTCGAATTCTTGCTTTCAGCTGTGGATCCCCCTCTGACTGCTTTGCTTCATCCTTAACTTCCTGCTTAGTCATTTTCAACTGCTGTTCGAAATGCCAGCGCTGATACATGAAATCAAAAATTGCAATCGCAATCAGGGCTAAAACCATTCGCCCTGTGACTTCGATGATGACTGAAAAGTTATAAAATACGATCTGAGCCGGGGTAATCAAAGCAAGCGCGTTGATTCTCCCCATTTCCTCTTCAAAAGTGATGAAACCTATGAAGCCGATGAGTAGTAATTTTGCCAGGCTCTTCAGCAATTCCATCAACCCTTGGGTTCCAAAAATTCGCTTCAGTCCTTGAAGAGGACTTAACTTGCTAAATTTTGGAGCTATGGGTTTTAGCGTGAAGCGAACACCCACCTGAAGAATTGATGAAAAAATAGCTACGACTACAAGAAGAATCGCAAAAGGGATCAGAGGAATGAGAATTTTGCTGACAGAAGTCGCCATCAGATCATAGAGCACGTTACCATTCATATCTGAACGAATGGGTTCTCTCATGATATCAGCGAACATGCTTTGAGCAGCGGTAAGGATATTCTGCCCCATCACCATGAAGGAGAGGGTAGCTGCTGCTAACAATGCGGCTGAGGGCAATTCTTTGCTGGAAGCAACCTGACCATCTTCGCGGGCTTTTTCCCGCTTGCGTTCAGTCGGCGCTTCCGTTTTCTCCTGACCATCTTGTTCGGCCAAGGCTTCTCCTTAAAAACTCTAACTACAGAACAGCATCTACCAGCAATCTTGTGTACTCATGCTTCGGATTGTTGAGGACAACTTTCGCAGAGCCTGACTCCAAAACTTCGCCTCCTCTCATCACCAAAACTTCATGACAAATTGCTTTTATCACTTTCAGGTCATGCGAGATGAAAAGGTACGTCAATTTATATTTTTTTTGCAGATCTCTTAGTAAATCCAGCACCTGCCCTTGAACAGAGCGGTCCAATGATGAAGTGGGCTCATCTAAAATCAAAAATTGTGGGTGCAAGACCAGCGCCCGTGCAATCGCAATTCTTTGCCGTTGACCACCGGAAAATTCATGGGGATATCTAAAGCGAAGTTCTGGATTCAGTCCCACTTCCTGCATCACTTCTGCAACGCGATTTTCCTGTTCTTCTACTGAGGTGTCTGCATGTAATCTCAAACCTTCTGCGATGATATCACCAACTGACATTCTTGGGCTCAGACTTCCAAAAGGATCTTGAAAAACGACCTGCATTTTTTTGCGGTATGGACGCATTTGAAGACGATTGAGCCTATCCAATTCCTGCTTTTGAAAACTAATCTTCCCCTCGCTACTGATCAGACGCAGCAAAGCCATTCCCAAGGTTGATTTACCAGATCCACTCTCACCGACTACACCAAGTGAATGTCCCTCTCTAATTGAGAAACTCACCCCATTGACAGCTTTGATGTGGTCAACTGTTCTCTGTAAGATTCCACGCTTAATTGGAAACCAAACCTTCAAATTTTCAACGTTCAGAATTGTTTCCGCACAATCCAATATTTCAGCTGGTTCACCGGACGGTTCAGAATCCAAAAGTTGCCTTGTGTATGGCTGAGTTGGGCTGGCAAACAGGACTTTCGTATTGTTAGCTTCCTGCAAAACACCATTGAAGAGAACAACTACTCTATCCGAATGATGTTTAACTATTCCCAAGTCATGAGTGATCAGTAGAACTGACATGCCCATATCCTGCTGAAGCGTTTTCAGCAAATCGAGGATCTGAGCTTGAATCGTCACATCTAGAGCAGTAGTGGGCTCATCCGCGATCAGCAGTTTAGGATTATTAACCAATGCCATCGCAATCATAACCCGTTGACGTTGCCCTCCTGAAAGTTCATGAGGGTAGGATTTCAACCGTTGCTTGGCTTGTGGAATTTCGACTCTCTCAAGCCATTCTAAAGACAAAGTTTCTGCTTCAGACTGGCTCACACCATGATGCCAAAGGACGGCTTCGCTTATCTGATGTCCAATTGTATGCAGAGGGTTGAGGGATGTCATCGGTTCTTGGAAGATCATTCCAATTTCCTGCCCTCTCACTTGGCGCATTCTGGATTCAGAGGCTTCAAGTAAATTTTCCTCCCCAAGCCAAATCTTTCCACCACATTTGGCCTGGGAAGGTAAGAGCTTTAAAGCCGCATGAGCAGTCACTGATTTCCCAGACCCACTTTCTCCGACTAAGGCTACTGTTTCCTGTGAACCCACCTCGAAGGAGATTCCTTTGACAGCATCAACCTTTTGGTTGCCTTGCTGGAATTGGATAGAGAGATTTTCGATCCGAATCATTTTGATGACGCTTGGAGGATATCCTGGTTGGTTGGCTGTAACCATGAGCCAGGAAGTCCGGCTTTGCTCATTGCTGGAGAAACTGGGGCAAAAAGTGGATGTGGTACTCCATGGACAAAGCACCAGGCGTAGGGGTCTACCAATTGGACTTCCTCACCAATTTGCAGCGGAATACGGGCTTGACGTTCGACGATCTGAAATGGAGAAATACTTACGCGTAGAACTTCTGCCTCAGTGCGAACCAGCACATCTTTAGAATCAATATCGTTCAGTATTGATTTCGGTGGTGCGGGAATTTGAAGTTCTGTTCGCTCAAGATTTTTCAGATTGATTAAATGAATCTTTTGTTCATGTTCGTTCCCAACCAGCAAGTTTTCGTTATTTTTGCTGAAACTTAGTATACTAGGAAAATCGTCAACTGAAATGCTCTTCAGAAGTAATTCATCTTGTAGACCGATTAATTGAATCTCACCTGCTAGTAGAGTTGCCAATTTATCTTCATCAGCACTTAGAGCAAAATTCAGTACGTTTGAGGGAAAATTGAAACTACTGAGCAAATTTTGAGAATTTTCCTCAAAAACTTGAATCGTTTTGGGAGAATCTTGATCTACTCTAAAAACCACATTCCTGCGCAAAAAATCACCCTCTGGGTTTGCTGGGTTCACTTTTAATTCATAAACCACCTCTATTTCACTCTGTCCATGATTTTTCCATTGAGCACAGAAGTAGTCTTTTTTGTTCGGATTGATTTCACTTTTTGAGCGTACCGTTGCATTTTCATATCTATGATAAGTCACCTCCTCGTCATGATGGGTATGGATGTCATAATAAACTGGCTCAGAGGCTCTAAAAGTTAACTTGAATTCTTGGTCCGGGTAGACCGTCAAACAAACCTCTTCGTTTTCACCAGCAGCTAAGACAAATTGCTTTTCTAAGCCTTCTTCATTACTCGGAATTAGGCTGTACCCACCCCATAAAGCTAGAATACCCAAAATAAGTACCTGCATTTTCCTTCTAAGTGAAAATTTAAATGAATTCATTCTTCGCGCAGTAACTTACGGATTCCTTCCACCATCTCTTCAGCTTTGTTGGAAGTCCGGTAGAGTGCTCGTGTTCTCCCCTGCTGATCCATGAGATAAATATAGCCAGAATGCGCAATTAGGTAGTCAGTTGCAGAATCGGAGCGAGTATCCTTCATGTAGGCAGCTCCAAACTTCTTTGTGATAGCTTTCAGTTCCTCAGCACTGCCAGTAACTCCAACAAGTGATGAATGGAAATAGGTCAAAAATTGCTTCATTCCTTCCAACGTATCTCTCTCTGGATCAACAGATATGAAAAGTGGTTGTACCTGCTCTACTTCACTCGGTTCTAAGTTTTCCAGAGCATCTTTGACAGTTGTCAGAGTAATGGGGCAAATATCCGGGCAAGATGTATATCCGAAAAAAATGAGTAGGACCTTCCCTCTAAAACTCTGAGGCCCTATTTTCTTACCGAGAGTGCTGTTTAACTCAAAATCTCCGCCAATTGTGTCGTAAACATCTAAACTGGCAGCTGTGGAGACAAACGACCATGCACAAAACAAAGTAATGAAAAAGTAACGCATTGGAACCACTCATAAAAGGCTTGGAATAATTCTCAAACAGTATTTACAGCCTATTTGGAAAGCTCAAGCAACTTGAAATCAGCGATAAAATTGAGGACAGAAAAGGCAAACAGAAGTTTTGATCTTTCGTAAATCAGCTTTTAGCTGATTTTGAAGTGCAGTTTATTTTGGGAGGCATCTAACTGAATTGTCATCCCTGAGCGGAGTTCTCCGTCGAGAAGTCGGATTGCAATGGGATCTTGAACGTCTCTTTGGAGGGTTCTTTTCATTGGCCTTGCACCAAAAACGGGGTCGTAACCCCGCTGTGCGAGATAGACTTCAGCAGCTTCCGTCATAACCAGCTGAATTCCTTGAGAAGTTAGTCGAGTCTGCAACTGCTCAAGTTGCATCCTACAGATATGGCGGATATGAGAAAGCGAGAGGTTTCTAAATGGAATAATTTCATCAATGCGATTTAGAAATTCTGGTCTAAAATGATTCAATAACAGCTGCCGAGCTTCTTTCTGAAGATCGTTGACATCTTTCTTCTTACGATCCTCTTTCATCAAATCATGTCCAATATTGGTGGTCATTATGATCAACGTATTACGAAAATCAGCACGTCTACCCTGGCTGTCCGTCAATTGACCACCATCCAAAATCTGGAGGAACAAATTAAAGATATCGATATGCGCTTTTTCAATTTCGTCGAAGAGTAGAACTGAGTAAGGAGATTGACGAACCTTTTCTGTTAACAGTCCTCCTTCCTCAAATCCAACGAATCCAGGATCTGCACCCAGTAATCGATTCACTGACTGCTTTTCCATGTACTCAGACATATCAAATCGAATCAAAGACTTGTCATCATCAAATAAAAAATTTGCGAGGGCTAGTCCTAACTCAGTTTTGCCGACACCAGAGCTTCCCATGAAAATGAATGAACCAATGGGCCTTTGGGGATCCTGAACACCAGCTCTGCTGCGTCGAATAGCACTTGCCACTCGTGACAACGCCTCGCTTTGCCCCATGATTCTTTGTTCAAGAAATTCCTCCAGCCTCACTAGTTTTTCCTTCTCATCGGCGAGCATTCGATGAATAGGAATTCCTGTTCTTCTGGAAACCACCTGTGCAATATCTTCTGCGTCAACCTCCTCTTTTACCAACCGCTCTTCCCGCCGATTGAGATTAGATTCGGCCTCCTGAAGTTGTGCTTCCAGTTGATCTAAGGTTTCGTAATGCAGTTTGGCTGCTAAATCTAGATCTCCAGTACGTTGAGCTTCCCATTCTGCTTGACGAGTTTCTGTGATCGCTTGACGAAGTTGGCGAATTCTTTCTACAAGTAATCTTTCATCCTGCCATTTTCGCTGAAGCATCTGCTGTTGATTTTGTAGCTGCTCAGCTTGGAGGACCAGTGAGTTTCTTTGCTGAATCGATTTCTCGTCTTTCTCTCGACGAAGAGTATTTATCTGATTAAGAATCTGACTGAGTCTCCTTTCCAGATTATCCAAGGCAATGGGCATGGAGTCCATTTGCAATCGAAGACTAGCAGCTGCTTCATCTACAAGGTCTATCGCCTTATCAGGTAAGAATCGTTCACGCAAGTATCGCTCAGAAAGTTGTGCTGCAGATACCAGAGCATCATCCTGAATAACGACGCCATGATGAGATTGATAGCTTTGCCTCAAACCTCTCAAAATTGTGATTGTTTCATCAATACTTGGTTCCCGTATAAGGATGGGCTGAAACCTTCTTGCGAGAGGGGCATCTTTCTCAATATATTTTTTATATTCTTTAAGGGTTGTCGCCCCAATACAACGTAAACGTCCCCTAGCAAGTGCAGGCTTTAGCATATTTGCAGCATCTACACTCCCCTCAGCACCACCCGCTCCAACTAACATGTGTAGCTCATCAACAAAAAGTAAAATGTGGCCCCTGGATTCCTCAACTTCTCGAATAAGTTGTTTCATCCTTTTCTCGAATTCACCTCTGTAGGTAGTACCTGCAATCATTGTCGCCAAGTCTAGAGAGACTAATCTGCGATCTTTCAACCACTCGGGGACGTCTCCACGAACTATACGCTGGGCTAGGCACTCCACAATAGCAGTTTTGCCCACCCCAGCTTCTCCCAACAAAACTGGATTGTTCTTTGTTCTTCGAGATAAAACTTGAATAAGATTTCTGACTTCCTCCTCCATTCCAATTACGGGATCTAACTCTCCCAAGCGAGCCATCGCAACCAAATCCAAACAATAATCTTCGATTGCTGATTCAGATAATTTGCTGCCCTGAACAATGATCTGCTCTGCTTTGGAGAGACCAGATAATTCTTTTCTCAGATGATCTGCAGAAGCATCTAGGTTGTCCCAAATCTCTCCTAAAAAACCCTCATGGAAGTTCAGCAACCCTAATAAAAGATGATCAACATTAGTGTAAGTTTCATTCAGCAAAGTTGCTTCTTTCTCAGCACTCAAAATGATCCCGTGAAGAGATCTTGAAATGAAGGTTTGCGCTGGATTTGTCTGATCTTTTGGGAAATCTCTAATCTGCAGTTGGAGCTTTTGCTGAAGTAATCCATTTTCTACTTGGAGCTTATCCAAACAAAATTCTATCATTGGATCATTCTGCTCTAGGAGGCTCATAAGCAAGTGCTCAGGCTCTACTTTAGCTTGATTGCCCTCTGCAGCTATTTTCTGTGCTTGCAGCAGCGCTTCTTCAGCTTTTAGGGTGAAATGACTTAAAGAAATGCTCATTGACTTATCAAAGCTTTAGTATCGAGAGAGATGCATAAGCGCATTCAAGCAAGGTACAAGCCACTATCTGAATGAATTTGAG
>WTIF01000112.1 GCA_011522845.1 Deltaproteobacteria bacterium | reverse complement strand
ACTGTTCGTGACCTGCAGGAACAGACCGATCCAGCAGCTGCAGTGGCTCAAACTGCAGGGCCTAGCCTGGGTTCGTTGGCAGAAATTTTGGCAAATTCACTGGAGCCCACAGTGAATCCTGATCGTCCACGTTTGTTGGCACCAGTTGACTTGCAGGCGGTCAAGGCCTGTGGGGTGACCTTTGCCGAGAGCTTGCTGGAGCGGGTCATCGAGGAGCAGGCCAAGGGAGATGCCAAGCAGGCAGAACGGATTCGGGAAGAAGTTCAGAGCCGAATTGGCTCAGATCTTTCCCAGGTCAAACCCGGCTCAGAGGCTGCTTTGGAATTGAAGCAATTATTGATTGAGCGAAAACTCTGGTCACAGTATCTTGAAGTCGGCATTGGTCCGGATCCGGAAGTCTTCAGCAAGGCGCAACCGATGGCTTCAGTTGGTTTGGGAGCCTGGGTTGGCTTGCACCCCATTTCCAGTTGGAATAATCCGGAACCAGAAGTGGTGCTGGCGATTAATAGTCGTGCAGAAATTGTGGGTGCGATGCTGGGTAACGATGTCAACTTGCGAGATGTGGAAGGACGCTCAGCCCTGCTGTTGGGCAAAGCCAAGGACAACAACGCTAGTTGCTCATTGGGTCCATTTCTGCGGTTGTTTGATGCGAATTTTAGCTTGGAAGACGTCAAGCAGGCAGAAGTAGAGTTGGAAATTATTGGTCCTGAGGGATTCCGTTTGGATGGGAGCAGTTCCATGAACCGGATCAGCCGAAGTCCCGAAGAGTTGACCCAGGCAACGATTGGTCCTCATCATCAGTATCCGGATGGGTTGGTATTGTTTTTGGGAACCATGTTTGCGCCTACGAAGGATCGAGATACGCCGGGAGGAGGCTTCACTCACAAGGTGGGGGATTGGGTGACTATCAAGACACCTCGCCTGGGTGCGCTCAGTAATCAAGTGGCTCTTAGTCCGGATTGTCCTCCCTGGACCTTTGGCACTGCAGATTTGATGCGTAATCTGGCTCGTCGGGGACTGCTCAACTGATTCAGGCAGATCCACTGGCCCTTTGAGAGTTGAACATTCTTGGAGGTTGAGATGCAAAGCAGACAAGACTGGCAAAAGTGGCTGACAGGCTTGCCCAAGTGCGAGTTGCACTTGCACATTGATGGTTCTCTGCAACCGGAACGATTACTGAAACTGGCAAAGAAAAACTCTGTGGCACTGCCCTACCACAGTGTGGAGGAGATCGAAGCGGCCTACGATTTTGAAAATTTGCAGAGCTTCCTTGATCTCTATTATCTCGGTGCGTCCGTGTTGCGTGATGAAGAGGACTTCTACCACCTGATGCGAGACTACCTGCTCAAGTGTCGGGAGCAGAACATTGTCCATACCGAGATCATGGTGGAGCCACAAACCTACTTCCCACAAGGAGTCTCTCTGCAGACGATGCTGTCTGGGTTTGAATCCGCAATCCAGGAAGCTCGAAAAGACTGGGGCCAGTCCACTTTGTTGATTCTTAGCTTCCTCCGACACTTGTCAGAAGAGGAAGCGCTGACTTTGCTGAAGGAGGTGGAACCTTACCGTGAGCATTTCGTCGCAATTGGGCTGGCTAGTTCGGAACTAGGGCATCCTCCAGAAAAGTTTGCACGACTCTACGCCCAGGCTCAGAAACAGGGCTATCGTCGGATTGCTCATGCGGGCGAAGAGGGCCCTCCCGCCTATGTTTGGGGTGCTCTCGATCTACTGAAGGTTCATCGGATTGATCATGGAGTGCGTTCCGCAGAAGACGAAAAGTTGATGCAAAGGCTAGCAGAAGAGCAAGTGCCACTGACTGTCTGCCCTCTCTCAAATATTCGACTCTGTGTCTTCCCTGAAATGAAGCAGCACAATCTGCTGCAGCTGTTGGATGCTGGTCTTTGCGTGACGGTTAATTCAGACGACCCTGCCTATTTTGGCGGTTACTTGAATGAGAATTTTTTCGCATTGCATCAAGACCTGAATCTCACTCAAGAGCAGGCCCTGCGCTTGGTTCGGAACGGATTCAACGCTAGCTTTCTCCCACAAGCAGAAGTTCAAAGCCATCTTCAAGCCGTAGACGAGTACAGTGCAGCAACTGCGTGAATGGTTTTTTGCTCAGCCCTACTTGCTGTTGACCTTGGTGCCTTTGTTCTGGGGAGGCAATGCAGTGGTGGGTCGAGGAATGACCGAGTTCATTTCACCAATCACGCTCGCCTGGATTCGTTGGACGGTCGCTTTTCTGCTAATCCTCCCTTTTGCCCTACCATCTGTACGACGAGATTGGCAGACGATTCGTAGCTCCTGGAAGATGTTGCTCCTGCTCTCTCTGTTAGGAATCACCATCTTCAATACCCTCTTTTATGTAGCCCTACAGACTACGCAGGCCATCAATGCGGCCTTGATGCAGTCAGCGGGGCCCGCAGTGATCGTGCTACTATCTTGGTGGTGGTTTGGGGAACGTACAAACCAACGCCAATGGCTTGGACTCTCCCTCTGTTTCCTAGGGGTTGGCTTGGTACTGTTTCAGGGAAGTTGGGAAGTGTTGCAGAAGTTTGAGTTGGTGCCAGGGGATCTCTGGTTGCTTCCAGCAGTGCTGGCCTATGCTTCTTACACCACACTGCTCAGGATCAAACCAGCCATCAGCCTAATGAGTTTTCTGGCGGTTACCTTCGCTTTGGGAGGAAGTATGTTGATTCCACCAATGCTACTGGAGTGGTATTGGGTAGGATTGCCTCAAGGTAGTCCGCAACTTGCCTGGGCGGTAGGCTATGTCTCGATATTTCCATCAATCCTCGCTTTTCTGTTTTGGAATCGAGGGGTTGAACTAATCGGTCCCAACCTAGGAGGACTCTTCATCAACTTGGTCCCCGTCTTTGCCTCACTGTTAGCAATTATTTTTCTTGGTGAGAATTTTCAGTGGTACCATGCCGGTGGAATGCTCTTGGTACTGAGTGGGATGCTGCTCTTCCGCAAGTCAGCTGTTCCCAGATCAACCCAAGAGAAAGCACCTGCCTGAATATTCTGTTTACCCTCATAATCAATAACTCGATTTTTCCACTTGGTGTGAAAGATCAACAACCCAATGGAGCCGATGACCCGAACTGAATTGGAAAATGTCCTGAATCCACTTGGACTCACTTTTGAGATTATTGAGATCGACCCGGCACTGGCAGATACTGCGGATTTTTGTGCTCACTACAACATCCCACTGGATCAGTCTGCCAACACACTGGTGATCGCATCGAAAGCAGAGCCCAAGACCTTTGTGGCCTGTGTAGTTCTGGCCACCACACGTCTGGATGTCAACGGTGCAGTGCGCAAGAAGATGGGTGTGCGCAAAACTTCTTTTTCCACTGCAGAAGAGATGCAGAACTTGACAGGAATGCAGGTGGGAGGAGTGACCCCGCTGGGACTCCCAACAGACCTGCCTTTGTGGATTGATTCTCGGGTGATGGATTGCGAGTGGATTATCGTTGGAGGAGGTGGACGAGACCTTAAGGTGAAGATGGATCCTCAGGTTCTGTTGAAACTGGGAGGGGAATCAGTCGTTGATCTTGCCAAGGCCTTGGCCTGAGCCTCAGGCATGATAGCCCAGCAGTCGAGGTAGCCAGAGGACCAAGTCTGGGGAGAGAACAATGGTTGCCAGGGCCACAAGGAGAGCCATCAGGAATGGAATGACCTCTTTGATAATGCTTCGCAGGGGAATCCCCGTCGTGGCATTGATCACAAAGAGCAGGATGCCGTAGGGGGGAGTGATCAAGCCAATCATCGAATTGACCACAACGACAACACCAAAGTGAACCAAGTCGATTCCCAGTGCTCGACAGGAGGGAATGAAAAGGGGAATCACCACAAGAATCAGCGTGGTGGCGTCCAGTACACATCCCAGCAATAGCAAGAGTAGATTGATCCCCAACAGGAACATCAGGGGATCAATGTCGACTTCCTTGAGGACGCCCGCCAGCTGGTTTGGAATGTTCTCACTGGCCACGATGTAGTTCAGGATCAGCGCCCCGCCAATCACCAGTCCTACCGCAGCAGAGGAACGCGCACTCTCCAACAAAATCTGATAGAGCCCCTTCCAGTTTAGCGACCGATAAAAGAAAGCTGTCAGAATCAGCGCATACGCTGCGGCAACGGCAGCTGCCTCTGTGGGTGTAGTCGCTCCACCATAGATCCCAAAGAGGAGAATGACAGGCAGCATGAGTGCTGGGAAGGCTCGGAGTGTTACTCCAGGCATTTCTCTTAAAGGAACGGGAGCCTCAGCTTTCAAGCTTAGAGTCTTGGCCTTGTAGACAATCATCACCATCAGCACTAGTCCCATCAGTAGGCCGGGAATAACCCCACCCAGGAATAGATAGCCGATTGATGCATCTGAAACGAGCGAGTAGAGCACCATCGGGATGGATGGTGGGATAATCGGGCCAATCGTAGCCGAAGCTGCGGTAATCGCTGCTGCAAAACCGGGTGTGTAGCGATTATCTTTTGTCATCATTTTGATGATGACCTTGCCAATTCCGGCTGCATCCGCAATGGCTGAACCTGACATTCCGGAGAAGATGATGCTGGCCACCACATTGACATGACCCAGCCCGCCCCGGAACCTTCCAACCAACGCCACACAGAATTGGAGCAGACGATCCGAGACTGTTCCAGCGTTCATGATGTTGGCAGCAACGATGAACAAGGGAACCGCCAGCAGCACGAAGCTCTCGTAGAGTCCTTGGATGATCTGCTCGGCTGCCAGCGCTAGATCCTGCCCATTGACAGCTAGAAAGGTGATCGCACCTACGATGATCGAGTGAGCAATCGGAGCCCCTAGAGCAGCTAATCCGAAGATGGCCACCAGGCAGAGGATAAAGGCTTCACTCACCGTATTGCTCTGCTGAGTGAGAAATACCAGCTTCGAAATCCTGGTCTCGGAGAATCTGTACCAGCCGCCAGAGGTAGCGTCCAATCACCCCGATCATAAAGAGGAGATAGATCCCAAAGATGTAGTCCAGGCGAATCTTCAGCGATGAACTGCTCTCGATCTTCATGAACGCGATGTAATCTGCAGTCGCTGGAAGTGAAAACGCGTAGGCAACCAGGAACACGATCGCAGCCAAGCCAGCCATCAAACGACGCAATTTGCGTGGAGCAGCCAGATAGAGGACATCGAAGCGGACGTGATCCTGGTCCCGCAGGAGCAGGCCACAACCCCAGAAAACTGTCCAAAGCCAGGTGATCAGACAGGCCTCCAAGGTCCAACTGAGAGGATGGTTGAAGATATAGCGGAAGATGATCTGAAGCATGAAGCTGCAGAACATGGCCGCCAACAAAAGGACGGCCACGCTGTCAGCGCCAATCTTCAGCCAGCGTAAGAAAGGCACGAAAGGTAGTAATCAGCGAATGGCGTTGACTCGCTCAACAACTCCCTTGGGCCATTCCTTGGAGAAGTCGGAGGCCAGATACATTTCCTGGGCTCGCTTGCGGAAGGCATCTACGTTTGGAGTGTAGACTTGTAGTCCTTCCTTGCGGAAGAAGTCTTCCAACAAGGCTTCTTGTGACTCTACATTGATGCTGATCACCATCATCGCGTCATTGGCAGCTTTCTGTAGTTGATCTTGCTGGGCAGCGGTCATTCCGTCCCAAACTTTCTTACTAAGCGCGAGAAAGTTCATGTCAGCGAGGTGCCCAGTCAGGATGATCTGCTTAGTGACTTCATAGAACTTCTTGTCCTTGTCGGTGGGCAGTGGGTTGTCCTGTCCATCGATCGCTCCAGTCTGTAAACCTGTATAAACTTCGGTGAAAGCCATTGGAGTTGGATTGGCTCCCAGGGCTTTCCCCAGGAATTGCCAAGCATCCGTTCCAGGCATGCGTAGTTTGACTCCGGCCATATCGTCTGGAGTCATTACTTTCTTGTCAGTACGCAGGTTCAAGTGTCGCTTGCCGAAGTACATCACACCGAGCAGTTTGACTCCGAGCTTATCTTCAGCCATCTGGAAGAATTCCTCACCGATATCACTGGTGAAGACCTTGCGCTGATGGTCTGCGTCACGCAGCAGGTAGCCGGCTGTGAAAACGGACCAGTCGGGAATCAGCTTGGCTAATTCCTGAGCAGAAGTGATCGACATCTCTAGGTTGCCACGAGCAATCGCAGTCAACTCAGTGCCCTGCTTAAAGAGAGTAGCATTGTAGTGGGGTTGGTAGTCGGCAAAACTACTGACCTTGGCAGCAAACACATTTTGCAAGCCTTGGCTGCGTAAATCGGTCTCTGTACAAGGACAGGACATGCGCAGTGTGACTTTGTCGGCAGCCCAACTTGGTAGAGCGACAAGGGTACTTCCTAGGACTAATCCAGCGGTGACCAGTCCGGTCAATAATTTATGGCTGAAGCTCATGGCTATTCTTCTCCAGGTAAAGATGAATGGAACGCTCCAAATGAGCAAAAGGGCCTCATTTGATGCCTTGGAAAAGCTGAAATGTCGATCTTTTTCTGAAAATGTAGCTCAGGACAAATCGGCCGTTTGCGTGATGTTAGCGCTTCAATATTTTAAGATATGTATTCACATGTCCATCACTTTAAGTAGGTGGCAAAGTTCTCAAAATCTATCACTTTTCTTTTTGACTGTCTTACTTTACCCCTTCTGTTTGTATTCCCTATTTTTAGGTAAGCCGCGAACAGTATTGCTTGCAATAGGCATCACTTCGCTAAAATCCGCTCAAAATTTCTTCAATTAGCCATTCATGGACAAAATGATATCTCGCTCAAAAGAGCTAGAAGCTAGCTCTAAGATTACGGTTGGTCTCCTAGGAGCAGGTTTTATTGGACAAATGCACGCCTTGGCTCTGAGAAATGCTGCTACGTCGATGTGGGAACCAAAAATTCACGTACTCCCCAAAATCCTGGCAGAGGTTGATTTCGAACTGTGTACAAAAGTTGGGGAGCGCTTTGACTGGGAAGAATGCACGGAAAATTGGGAGGAGATCGTTGATGATGCAGAGATCGATCTCTTCATCAATGCTGGTCCGAATCACATTCATGCTCAGCCCACGATAGCAGCAGCTAAGAAGGGCAAACATGTCTTTTGTGAAAAACCATTGGCTTCCACGGCAGATGAGGCCTTTCAGATATGGGATAAAGTTTCAGAGACTGGTGTCATCCAGATGTGTGCGTTCATGTACCGGTCTATTCCTGCGTTGAACCTTGCGCGTGAAATGATTCAGTCTGGCGAAATCGGTGAAGTTCGTCACTTCCGATCGAGGTTCTTACTGAATATGCTCACAGAGGACGGCAA
>WTIF01000384.1 GCA_011522845.1 Deltaproteobacteria bacterium | reverse complement strand
AAGTTGAGAAATACTGCTCGCTTCGCTGAAGTTGCTGCACGGGTGGAGGAGTGTAGGTTCCTGGAGGAATTGGGTGCCTCTCTATCCAAAGATACTCGAGATGTTTAGAGTCACATCCAGACAAGACAAGGGTCGCACCAAGCAAGTATAAAAATGATTTCCTCACTATTTTTCTCCATCATTTGAGGTGATCAAAATTGATATGTTTCAACCAATAGCAGTACACATACAGCTAGATTTGCAATCTTTTTTCTATAACCTACAGTTCTAGGCCTATACCTCTCCAGTCATTATTTTTCAAATATTGATACTCCTCTCAAGAAATGCTCCCAGCACACAATTTCAGAAGCAGATATCTTGCCCATTAGACTGTAGGAGTTTGAAAAATTCAAAGCCACGTGAGAGGAATCAAGAACTAAGGCGGCAGGAATAACAGTGAATCAGAGTTGATCATCGAGGTAGCTTTGCAGGGTGTTTGCGGTGCCATGCTGCCACAGGTGCTGCAGGGCATTTTGGAAGCTTTGTTGGAAAGCTTTAGATTCCGAGAGATCGCCAAAGACATCCTGTAATTCCAAGAAAGCAAGCGGTTCTGTTTTGGATCGTTCTGCCAGCGTGCGCAAGCGATCCGCCTGACTATCCTCAGGTTGCATGTCTTTTCCTCCCTCAGAGAGTCCTCCCCAGTATCGACACCAAAGCGCAGACTCCAGGGCCAAACCCGTTACAGAGGCACCTGCCTGCAAACGATCTCGAGTGGAGGGTAGCACAAACTTGGGTTGTCGATTGGAACCATCAAAGCAAAGTCGAGCAATCGTATCCCCAATTTTTGGATTGGCAAACCGCTCTAGAATCAACTGAAGATAAACCTGTAGATCCGTATTCGGTACAGGGGGAACTGATGGTAAGATCTCCTCTGTCTCCATCTTCTCCAAGTAGCGGTAGATTAGCGGACGCGCCATCGCCTCATGGACGAAATGTTGATCTAGCAGAGCTCCTACATAGGCAATTGAAGCATGACCCGCATTCAGAATCCTCAGCTTCATGTGCTCATAGGGAGTCACGTCCGGCACGAAAGTCACCCCAACAGCTTCCAACTCAGGCCGCCCTAGCGGAAAGCGATCTTCCAAGACCCACTGAATGTAATTTTCACAGAAAACTGGCCATCCGTCCTCAATACCAAACTCCTCCTGCAAGATTGTTCTTTCCCGATCAGAAGTCACCGGTGTAATGCGATCCACCATTCCATTGGGAAAGGCGACCTCACGCTCAATCCAGGCGGCCAGTTTGGAATCCTGCATTTCAGCCAAGCCAACCACAGCATTACGAGTGACATTGCCGTTGTGCAGCAGATTATCGCAGGACATCACGGTAAAGGGTGCAATGCCTCTCGCCAAACGGGTACGCAAACCAGCCAGAATCAACCCAAAGGCTGTGATCGGTGACTCTGGATTTGCTGCATCCTGTTTTAATACGGGTTGGTCTGGGTCAAACTCTCCCGTCGCTGGATTAATAAAGTAGCCCCCTTCCGTGACCGTCAATGAAACAATCCGGATGCTTGGGTCTGCAAGCCTCTCAATGTTTGTGGGATCTCCTGGTAGAAGAAAATCGATCATCGATCCTGTTACGGTTGCTTTGTAACCAGCTGCCGATTGCTCCACCACGGTAGTCAGGTAGTCCTGCTGCGCCAGGGTTTGCCCCATCACACGATCACCAGGCATCACACCCGTACCAACTAGGGCCCAGTCAAGAGACTTGCCAAGTCGAAACAGTTGGTCCAGATAGACCGCCTGATGTGCCCGATGAAAATTGCCCACACCAATGTGGACAATCCCCGGCTTGAGCTGCTGAGGAGAATAGTTAGGAACTGAGATCTGCGAGGAAAATGAGGGCAGAGCTGCCCGAGAGAGTCGAATAGTCATGAAAATTTTGGAGGATCAACTCATCCAATTACCGCCATCGACGTTGAGCGTCTGCGCTGTAATATAGTTGGCATCAGCAGAAGCCAGGAAAACAGCTGCTCCTTCGATATCAGTGGGGCGCCCCATCCGACCCAGAGGAACCGCTTCGCCCACAAGTCGCTTCTTCTCACCTATAGGTCGGTTTTCATAGCGCGCAAAGAGGCCATCGACCGTCTCCCACATCGGAGTGTCGATCACTCCAGGCGCAATGCCATTAACGTTGATATGATGCGGAGCCATCGCCAGTGCTGCTGATTGAGTATAGCTGTAAACAGCCGCCTTAGTTGCACAGTAGTGAGCCACAAGGGCCTCCCCACGTCGACCTGCTTGAGAAGACAGATTGACAATCTTACCTTGGATACCCTTCTCAACCATATGAGCAGCAACTGCCTGCATCATAAAGAACATTCCCTTGACGTTGATATCGAAGAGCCGATCGTAACTCTCTCGAGAAGACTCCAGTAGTGGAGCCATCTCGAAGATTGCCGCATTGTTGAAGAGGATGTCCACCTGTCCGAAGGCATCAACAGCAGCTTGGATGGTTTGATCAATGTCTGCCTGCTTGGTCACATCCATGCTAATTGCCAGAGCACTTCCACCAGCAGATTTGATTTCCTTCACTACCGCTTCCGCAAGTGATAATTGCACATCGGCAACAACACAGCGCGCTCCCTCCTGAGCATAACGCAAGGAGACAGCACGGCCGATACCGCCGCCGCCACCTGTGATGATTGCCGTCTTGCCTGCCAGTTTCATCGAATCGCCTTCCCGTTGTTATCGAATTTGTGGACCTTGTCTTCCTCTGGACTCAGGTACACTGTATCTCCATAGTTCAGTTGAACTTCTCCATCAGCACGAACGGTCAACGGACTTTGCTGACCTTCCACGTTTACGTGCAGGAAGGTGTCTGAACCCAAGTGTTCTGAAACTCCAACTTTACCTGTCCACAGACCCGAAGACGTAGAGATTTGGACGTGCTCAGGACGGACTCCAATCGTTGTTGCATTGTAGCGACTGGCTTCGCCACCAGTGAGGAAGTTCATTTTGGGAGCACCGATGAAGCCCGCCACGAAAAGATTATCTGGTGCACGGTAGAGTTCTAGGGGGCTACCCACCTGTTCAATATTACCTTGATCCAGCACCACGATCTTATCAGCCATCGTCATCGCTTCAACCTGATCGTGGGTGACGTAGATCATGGTTGTCTTCAATTGCTGATGCAATTCCATGATCTCCAGGCGCATGTTGATCCGGAGAGCTGCATCTAAGTTGGAGAGAGGCTCATCGAAGAGGAAGGCCTTCGGTTGGCGCACAATCGCTCGACCAATCGCAACCCGCTGACGTTGACCACCAGAAAGCTGGCGCGGCTTGCGCTCCAAATATTCACTCAGGTTGAGGATCTTGGCTGCCTCTTGCACCTTCGAGGCAATCTCACTCTTCGGCATACCCGCCATCTTCAGTGGGAAACCAATATTTTCACGCACGCTCATGTGTGGATAGAGTGCGTAGGACTGAAAGACCATCGCCAGCCCACGCTTGGCAGGTGCTAGGTTGGTCATGTCCTGACCATTGAATTCGATCCTGCCTTTGGAGACCTCCTCCAAGCCCGCAATCAGCCGCAACAACGTCGACTTACCACTACCAGAAGGACCAACGAATACGACAAATTCTCCTTCGTTAACTTCAAGATCTACTGAAGGAATGACTAGTACATCCCCAAACGATTTCGAAACGCCTACTAAATTAATGCTACCCATGTTTTTTCCCTTATTTGACTGCCCCGAGGGTCAGCCCTTTCACCATTTGCTTCTGGGTCACCCAACCAAGGAACATGATCGGCAGGATGGCCAGGGTGGAGGCCGCTGAAAGCTTAGCCCAGAACAATCCTTCCGGACTGGAATAGGAAGAAATGAAGGTTGTCAACGGAGCCGCTTCAAACGCTGTCAGATTCAGACTCCAGAAAGACTCGTTCCAAATCAACACAATACTCAACAAACTCGTGGAGAAGATCGCTGATTTTGACAACGGAAGCAATATATAAAGAAAAATATTTAAAAGACCATCACATTCCATCTGGGCTGCTTCCAAAATTTCCTGTGGAATATCCTTGAAATAGGTATAAAGCACCCAGATGACAATTGGCAGGTTGATCAGCGTGTAGATCAGGATCAAACCCAGATGAGTGTCCAGTAGACCCATGTTCTTGTAAAACAAGTACATTGGGATCAACACTCCAACGGGTGGCATCATCTTGGTCGAAAGAATCCAGACCAGCTTGAACTGTGTTCGCTTGGTCGGTCGAAAGGCAAAACTATAGCTCGCTGGTACAGCAATCAGGATCGCAAGTAAGGTAGCAAACACCGAAATCACGATGGAGTTCCAAGCGTAGTTCAGGTAGTCACTTCGACTCTGTACAACAAAATAATTCTCCAGAGTAGGCACAAAGAAGAAGCTGGGAGGCGTAGCAACAGCCTCAATCTCCGTCTTCAGGCTGGCCATCACCATCCAGAGAATTGGAAAAAAGATGATGAACCCGATCACCCAACCGAGGATTGATAGAAGAACTCTATTAGATTGCATCAGTCAGAATTCATATTCTTGGCAATCATCCGCAGTAGGAAGATTGCAACAATGTTGGCAAAAACAATGGAGATGATTCCACCTGCTGAGGCTCCACCAATATCAAAATCTAGCAGGGCCTTACGATAAACAAGGAAGGCTAAATTTGTGGTCTGTGTGCCAGGCCCTCCTGTCGTTGTGGTGAAGATTTCTGCAAAAATATTCAGGTGGAAAATCATCTGGATCATCACGACTGCCCCGATCGCCTTGCCCAGATGTGGCAAGTAAATCTGGAAGAAGAAGGCAACGTGCCCTGCACCATCCATTTTCGAGGCTTCCTTGATTTCCTGGCTCATGGATTGTTGGGCTGTGACGAAAACCAAGACCGCAAACGGTAGCCAGTTCCAAGAAACAATGATGATGATGGAGCCAAGGGGAATATCGGAAAACCAGTCAATTGGAGGCAATCCAAACAGGCTGAGTAAGTATGTGAAGTAGCCATTGACTGGGTGCATCAACAGATTTTTCCAGATCAATGCGCTAACTGTGGGCATCACGAAAAAGGGTGAAATGATAACCAACTGCAGTAAGCGTCCACCGTAAAGGTCTTGATCCAACAGGTAGGAAATCAACAATCCCAGTACTACTGTGATGCCAATGATGCTTCCCAGTAACTGGATAGAATTGTAAATCGAATCAGTAAAAACAAAATCGGTGAGCAGAAACTCGTAGTTTTCAATACCCGCAAATCCCTTAATGCGTGGATTCAGCAGGTTGTAGCGAATGAGGGAGTAGTAGATCGTAGCGACGAGGGGACCAAGCATCCAAATGAACAGCAAAAGAACTGCTGGATAATCAGAAAGTACTCTTAGTTTCATTCAGATGCCCGGCTTAGAGAAAATTAGAACCGATCAGCGTTGATCAGATCAATAGTATCCAGCTTGGCGCATGATACGATCTGTAGCGGCCTGTGATTTCTCCAGGGCTTCTTCTACAGACATTTGACCTGCTACCGCAGCTGCTACAAACTGACCCACCTGTGTTCCGATGGACTGGAACTCAGGAATGGCTGCGAACTGTACACCTGTGTAGGGTACAGGCAGCAATGTGGACTTGGTTGGGTCCATGGCCATGATCGAGTTCAACACGGTTCGTGCGAACGGAGCAGCCTTGTAATAGCTGTCGTTGTAGGTTGACTTGCGTGTTCCCGGAGGAGCTACGGTCCAGCCTTTTCGCTCACCAACCAAATTCACATAATCCTTGGAGGTTGACCACGCCAGGAACTGCTTGGCAGCATCAGTCTTCTTGGAAGACTTTGGAATGGAAAGCGCCCAAGCCCAGGCCCAACCAGTACCACGATCGGTACGTGCAGAAGGTGCGCGGGTGAAGTCGGTCTTGTCGTGGACCTTGGAGTCACTTGGGTTGTAGATGTAACCAGCAGCTGAGGTTGCATCTACCCACATGCCACACTTGCCGCTGGCAAACAAGGCACGGTTTTCATTGTGACCGTTGGAGCTCGCTCCTGGAGGTCCAAAGTTGTTCAGGATGTCAACATAGTAGGTCAGCGCTTCTTTCCACTCTGGAGAATCCAACTGTGGTCGCCAGTTCATGTCAAACCAACGTCCGCCAAAAGCATTAACCATGGTGGTCACGTAGGCCATGTTCTCACCCCAACCGGCTTTTCCACGTAGGCACACGCCGTACACCCCATTTTCAGGATCATGAAGTGCTTCTGCATAGGCGCGGAATTGTCGGTAGTTTGGCTCTGCTGGCATAGTCAATCCAGCATTGGCAAACAGGTCTTTACGGTAGAAAGTGAATGAACTCTCCGCATAGAACGGCAGAGCGTAGATCACTCCATTGTGTGACAATAGATCCCGTACTGTTGGGAAGACATCATCCATGTCGTAACTGGCAGGCATATCGCTCAAGGGAACGAGCTTGCCGTCCTTGCCCCACATTGGCGCTTCGTAAGCACCTATGGTAATGATGTCAAACTGGCCACCGCCTGTAGCGATATCAGTCGTTACACGCTGGCGCAGTACATTTTCTTCCAAGGTCACCCAGTTCAACTCATGACCGGTCTTCTTTGTGAACTCGGAGGACAACTCCTGCATGATGATCATGTCGGAGTTGTTCACCGTAGCAATCGTCAACTTCTCTGCATAAGCTGTCACAGCGGCACTGGCACCAACCAGAGCTGCGATGAACGTTGCTTTCAATGCTTTCATTCTGCCTCCTGAATTATTTGATTTTCTCTTTATCAAGAGATTGTTGAACACATTGATAAACCTTTCTGTCTCGTTTAAAGACCACCGAAAGGCCCACCACTACCTAATCGCAAATTGACCCCATACCTCATGGTACTTCTGGGAACAGTCCATCAGTTCTTTAGTCGTTTGCTGGGAAACGATTAGAGAATCCTGTGAAAGTTGAAGAACCTTCGAACTTTCTCATTCCTGATAATGTGCGTTTGCGAAGAAAAATTTCTGAAGAAATTCGGCGAGGATATTTTCTGTTGATGAGGTGTCAATTCCATTATGCTATTGCTCTGTTAGGTAAACAAAGTGTCATCTAGCAAAAACAATTAACAGCTCCGCTGTATCCAATCAACATCAACCTAATCAAACTCCTCCCCGAGTTCTCTTGGCCGATCACTTACTTTGCTTGAAAATCATGTTAGTAAGTAAGCAGCGAGGTATTCTACAAATGTGATTTGACTAGTCAACTTATTAAACATAGTGATAATTAAATTTTTATGATGAACTTGTTCCATCTGAGTTAGTG
>WTIF01000159.1 GCA_011522845.1 Deltaproteobacteria bacterium | reverse complement strand
TTCTGAAGGTCCATTTTCAGAAACCCAATTCAACGAACAACAACAGTATCTTTATTCATCTGACAAGCAGATTTTCTTTGGACACTACGCGCAATATGAGATGGTGTTGCAACCCAAACTCTGTTGCCTCGATCTCAGGGCAGGGCATGGTGGGCCATTGTTTGCCTATAGCTGGTCAGGAGAAAAATCATTAACAGCAACGAATCTAATTTCAGTTTCCCCTTAACAACGCCAAATCATTTGCACAAAAGCGTACTCCTACTGAGGCGTGATTTTTAAAAAGGTATACTTCACAAAAATCCAGGTAATAACCGCTCCACTGAAGGTTGTGAGAAAGATTCCTACCCAAATTCCATTTAAGCCATAGCCCAAAACTTCAGAGAAAAACCAAAATAGAATCACTGGGGCTATGATCAAACGATAGCCTCCCAAAATCATCCCAAACATTGGCTTTTTGAGTCCCTGCAAAACAGCAACTCCGAGAAATAAAGTTGTGTAGGCGGGCAACAGAACAGCTTCTACTCTCAACAAGCTCTCACCAACATCAAGAATTTCCGGGCTTTCTGTAAAAAGACCCAACCAAAGCCTTGGAACTGCGAAGAGTACGACCGCACCAATACACATCATCAGTAAGGCTATTCTCATACAATTTCGCCAGACCTCTTTGACTCTATGAAGATCACCAGCGCCGAAGTTAAAGCCTGTTAAAGACAAGGCAGCTACATTGAGGCCTATCGTCGGCAATAACATTACTTGAACAATTCTTGTAGATACACCAAAGGCCGCTACCGCACTTTTGCCGTAATCTGAGATGAAAAATAAGATTACGAAGAAATTTAATGCGATGAACATCATGCTGATCGTGGAGGGTAGTCCCTGACGTACTAGATCTCGCAACAAACCGTGTTGAGGTTTGAAGTATTCGAACCTCAATTGCTGTCCCAAGGAAGATTGCCGAACCTTCGAAATTACGTATAGGACAATCCCCAACTGAATAAGGATGGTGGCGATCGCAATTCCTTCGACTCCCATCTGGGGAAATGGCCCCCAGCCAAACATAAACAACGGATCAAGGATAATGTTCGCCAAGAAACCACAAATCAGCGCGTTACGATAGGTCTTTGTGTCACCTTGTGCATTGAGTCCAGCATTTGCGGTCAGATTGATGATGAAAGTGGCGCACCCATAAATAAGCCAGTCGATGTAGTTAAGGGCCATCTCCAAATATGACTCCTCTGCACCCATATGGCGATAGAGTACGGGAGTGAAAGTCTGCCCCAACAGCATCACCAATCCGGAGGCAACCAGTGCCAGGAGCAACGCTTGAGCGATCAACCGAACAGCGCGTTCATTTTGCTGGGCTCCCAATGCATTTGACACCAGCGCGTTTGTTCCTTGTCCAAGACCGATCCCCAAAGACAACAATCCCAAAAAAGGAATCATCGACAAAGAGAGCGCAGCAATGGCCTGAGCAGAAAGTTGACCAGCCCAAAAGGTGTCTACCACGTTGAACATGGTGTTAAAAAACCAGCCTACACTTGCGGGGAAAGCTATTCGTCGGACGAGAAGAGGGATTGAGTCTTTGGCGAGATTCATTCAGGATTCATTCGGGAAAATGAGGATTTGATTAAATATATATTTAACTACTTTAGACTAGCTTCCTCAAATTTCCTTTAGAGCTTATTTTTTGGACCTCTTAATTATTGATAAAGATTTTCAGTTGGTAAACTTGGAATTTCAATCTTAAAATTTTAGTTTAAGTTATTGACCTCGGATAGCATTCCGGATTTCCTCATCAGGCAATTCCCGACCTAAATAGGCCTCAATTACAGCATGATCATTCTTGATCATCTCTGGAGGACCTTCCGCAATCTTCTGACCATGATCCAAAACGGAGATGGTTTCACAGGTACTCATGACCACCTTCAAAATGTGCTCTACCACTACTACCGTCAACTTGTAGCGCTCTTTCAGTGCGAGAATCGTCTCCATCAATTTATCAACATTCACAGGAGACAATCCTGCGCCTGGTTCATCGAGAAGGAGTAACTTTGGCTTCATCGCAATGGCTCTGCCTAGCGCCAAAAGTCTGCGCTGTCCTCCCGAAAGCTCTCCTGCTGGAATATCGGCAAAGTTCGCAAGTCCAATGAATTCGAGGAGATCCAACATCTCTTCTTTCATTTGCTGATCTGCTTGCCGAACCCGGGAGGTACCGAGCAAGGATTCGACGATCCCATAGCTCGTTTTGCAATGATTTCCGACCATCACATTTTCAAGGACGGTCATCTCCGAAAACAACCTCAGGAGTTGGAAGGTTCTAGCCATACCCAGGGCAGCAATGCCATGAGCTTGAAGATTGGTAATATCATGGCCATCAAACTCAATGTGACTACCCGGGTCTGGTTGATAGACCCCTGTTACAAGGTTGAAGAAAGTCGATTTACCTGAGCCGTTTGGGCCTATTAAGCCATGAACTGTCCCGGGTTGAACTTTCAGATCGACTCCTGAGACCGCTTTTAGCCCACCAAAGCTTTTACTAAGTCCTCTAGTTTCAAGAAGTGCCAAGGTTCTGTTCCTCGTGTTTTTCGATGAATTTCCTTTTGACGATTGCTTGCTCAATCACTCCGCCAATGCCCCGAGGCATAAAGACGACCAAAAACACCATCGTGATTCCAAAGATCAACGGTTGATAGAAGTAATAATCCTTGGTTTGATCATAGATGACGGTTACGACAATCGCTCCAACCACCCCACCCCAAATATTTCCGATTCCACCAAGGACAACCATCAACAGCAAGGTCACCATCTCGATTACAGTAAAATTGTTGTGGTGGAGGTATCCAGGTGGCATATGAGCGAAGAGTGCACCTGCCAAACCTGCATAGATAGCGCTGATTACAAAAGCTAGCAGCTTGTAAAAGGGAACATTGATTCCTGAGACGGAGGCCGCGATGACATCTTCACGAATCGCCTTGAATGCTCGACCTGTGGAAGAATTTAGGATGACGAACGAGAAATAGATGCCGATGATTGCCGCTGTCATCACCAGGTAAAAGTAATGATCGAAGCTCTCAATGACATAGTCCCCAATCGTAGGGGCTGGAATCATCATGATACCGGTACTTGATCCGAGCGCAGGTGTGACCGCGATCATGATTCGAACGGACTCACCCAGTCCTAGGGTTGCTAGCGCAAGGTAGGCGCCTTCCAGCCGTACAGAGGGTAAGCCAACAACCAATCCCGCGAAACAAGTTACCAAGATGGCGAGAGGAGCACTCAACCAAAAAGGCAGCCCATAATTTTGTGCTAACAGGGCAGAGGTCACCGCGCCGATGGCATACAGACCAATATGACCTACGGTCACTTGGCCACAAAAGCCTTTGACAATATTCAGCCCTACAGCCAGCAAAATAAACAAGCAACATCTGTTGGCTAGATCTACGTAATACTCACCAAAAGTAACCGTGATCAAATTCGGTAAAAAAAGCAGCAAAACATAAGCAATCAACCACGGGAGAAGTCGGTGAACCTTCGCTAGGGATTCGATTGCTGAAGTAAAGTTAGTAATTAATGAAATCATGGAAAGTCAACCTGGGAAGAAACAGCGTCGGGGAAACCCTTAAGCTTCCCCGATCGTTGATCAAAGACCGAAGTCTTCCGGCATACTCACTCGGGCAAGAACCTCAGTTTCAAACTCCTCACCACCTTTTTTGTAGGCGATTAAGACTGGGGTCTTGTTTCCGTCACGACACTGTGGTGTCGCGTCAGCACAGAAGCTGATTGGTCCGGATGCAAGACCTTGATAGTTCTTAACGTTGGCAATCGCATCCCGAATCGCAGTCCGATCTGCCGCCAGTGAACTGCTCGTCAGCTTGAGATCCGAGTTGTTCAGTGCAATTTCAACGATTCTGATTAGATCGTAAGCTTGAGAGAAGTCATGATCTGGAGCGTGGATGCCATAGCGATCCTTAACCATTTGGTTAAAGAGCTTTGCAATTGGACGCGTATCTGCGTTTGAGTACGCAGCGGCGTAGAAAACACCTTTTACCGCATCCCCTGAGATCTTGGGCACAGGTGCATTTGATGCCGAAGAGGATCCAATTCGACGCACATCAGTTCCAATACCAGCTTCGTAGGATTGAATCAGAGCACGGCTCATTGTCTCTGCCAACGCTGCCACCATGATTCCATCCACACCGGCTGATTTGATCTTCTGCATGTGTGTTCGGAAATCGACTTCTTTTTCTTGAACCTGAGCAACGTATGCTGGATCAGCCCCGTGCTGGCTCTTCATCTGTGCTTGCATGGCATCACAGTCATTTTGAGAAGCTGCATCAGCTGCACAAATATAGGCGATCTTCTTGCCGATATTCTCACCCACGTATTTCGCATTCACACCTGCGTAAAAACGACCTGAAACAGGAACGCGGAAGACCCAAGCACTCCCTTTCTGGGTAATCTGCGAATTTGTGGAATGCGGGATAATTTGTGGAACCTGAGCTTTAGCAGTCACATCCACGATCGGCAAAGAAACTGAAGAACAGGTTGATCCAATCAACAAGTGAACTTTTTCTTGAAAAATCAACTTGTTCGCATTGGCAACACCCTTGTCCGACTTGCACTCGTCATTCATCAGTGTTGCTTTGATCTGGTGGCCGTTGATACCGCCAGCTTCATTGATGAGTCCGATCTCATCCATCACCATCTGACCATATTTCTGACCATTCTCACTAACCATCCGCATTGTGATCCCAACGCGAATTTCATCAGCTAGTGCCGCTGTTGCTGAGAGAACGAATCCTCCTGCAACTAATCCAGCAAGGAATTTAGTCCAGTTTCTCATGGCTTCCTCCTTTTTAAGCCAAGTTGGGAAAGTGGCATGAACGTTTTCATGCCTTTACTTTTGCTACCACCCCAAATAGACCGGCGGGCCGGTACATCAACACAAGGATCAGTAGCAAAAAAGCGTAGATATCTTTGTGACTAGCAGATATGTATGCAGCACCAAGATTTTCAAAAATTCCTACAAGGATTCCCCCGATCAAAGCACCTGGTAAGCTCCCAAAGCCGCCTACAACAGCAGCCGCAAATGCTTTCATCAACATTAGATACCCCATCTCCACTTGAACTGACTGCATTGGGCCTACTAGCACACCAGCGGCCGCAGCTAAGGCACAGGCTAGTCCGAAAATCAGTGAGATAAACAAGGGGACATTGATGCCCATCAAAAATGCGATGTCCTTGTTGTGCGCAACGGCTCGGACAGCCAGACCAATTTTCGTATAGCGCAAAAAGTAATTCAGGATTCCCATCAAACACAAAGACACAACAGCTGTTAGTAAATAGCTGGGTGGTATTGAAATGTCATTGATCTCCAAGGGTTCAATACCAAAGTCAACGGGGAAGGGTTCGGCATCAGCTCCCCAAATCAGAAAGGCCACGTTCATTAACGCCACAGACATCCCAAAACCACAAATAATCATCCCCATTCCAGCAACGGTGTATCCACCGCCCGACCTCGTGAGCCGCCTGTAGAAGACCCGCTCAATGAACATACCAAGCAAGGCCGCAAGAACCATTGCTCCAATCATTGCTCCAGGATATGGGATACCTACCTGTTGAGAGAGAACAAGGCCCAGAAACGCCCCAAACATGTAGATTTCACCATGGGCAAAATGAACGATGTCCAAGCCTGAATAGATTAGGGAGATTCCTAGGGCCACAATTCCATAAACGACCCCGATGGTCACTCCAAAAATGATAAAGGCGAGTAGAGATCCAAAATCAAAGTCCATGAGTCTGATTTATTGGTTAGGAATTGAGAGATTTTGTTGTGTTTGCGACTGTGCCGCCCAAGAAAGAGTCTTTTACCGAGGAATCATTGATCAAATCTTCTGCTGAACCTTCGATCATGATCACCCCATCACGAATAATATAGGCGTATTGAGCTAAGAGAAGTGCCATTCTCACGTTTTGCTCCACGATGAGAATCGTGACACCCGTCTGACTGATTTTGTATATATTCGAAAAAATTTCTAAAACGACTTTCGGTGCTAGTGCAGCGCTGGGTTCATCAAGCATCAGCATCTTGGGCTTGGCCATCAGTCCTCTCCCAATGACGAGCATCTGGACCTCCCCACCACTCAAAGTTCCAGAAAGCACCTTCCTTCTTTGTCGAAGTACTGGAAAGAAATCATATACTCTCTCCAAATCAGCCCTCACACCACCACTATCGCTTCTGGTGTACGCTCCCAGCATCAAGTTCTCTTCCACGGTCATCGCAGGGTATGCCTCTTTGGACTGCGTCACCTGGACAAGTCCACTTCGTACAATCTCGTGGGGTTTCTTACCAGAGATGATTTGCCCATCAAACTCGATACTTCCCTCCATCACAGGTACCAATCCTGAAATGGTTTTCAGTAAAGTTGATTTGCCAGTCCCATTGCCTCCCAAGAGAGCAACCACTCCTCCCTGGGGAACATTGAGGTTGATCCCACGAAGGATTTTGAGTTTGCCATATCCTGAGTGAACCTCCTTGATATTTAACAAAACACTGTCTCCATTGAACTAACGTGGTTAATCAAAGAAATTCCAAGCGGTCACAAATTGTTTTGACCATCTCATCTGCTGGCCTCAGCCACCAGTCAAAGGCTGAGAAGATCTCGACTTCAACGGGGCCTTTAAATCCTTCCTTCTCCATCCAGGTCCTGATTTGACGGTTATCAATGCAACCATCTCCGGGCATCCCGCGATCTAGTCGCAAATCTTTTGTCTGGGGTAGCCAGTCAGAAACATGCAGATGCCGAATGCGTGTACCCGCTTGACGAATTTGGTCTTCCAGACCCTGGTCCCACCAAAGAGCGTAGCTGTCGAGCGCAATTGTCAAATTCGGATGAGAGAGGTTATCCAAGATTTCAACTGCGTCTGTGAGGCTGGAAATCACAGACCTCATGCCACAAACCATCGGATGAAGAGGCTCCAGAGACAGGCTGATTCCCAGTTTCTGAGCAGTAGGTAACAAGCGTCCAAGTTCTTCGATAGCAGCTTCTTTTTGAAGCCGTATATCCTTTGAACCTAATGGTAGCCCCCCTGTGATGACCACGACCGACGAAATCTCCATCTCAGCTGCAATTTCCAGGAGTTGCTGATTCTTCAACCTATGAGCGCTCTGATCTTCTTGACTTTGACAATCAATCAAAACCAAGGGACATAGCGCTTCAGCCTGCACACCGGAATCCCGAAGTGAACTCCTAGCCTCTTTGACTCCCACTTCATCCAACATTGGCTTCCAGATCGATGTTCGGAAGACTCCATGC